>CAXTPM010000067.1:0-14099 GCA_964245865.1 uncultured Fimbriiglobus sp.
GGCGGGATGCTGCTGCCGAGCGGCACCTGCCGCGTCACCAACGCCACCGTCGTCGGCACCTCGGGCGCGCCGTAGGGGCCGGGGCCGAGGTTCGGCGGGTTGGCGTTGTAGCTCCGCGTGTCCTCGGCGTTGACCCGGCGCGCGGCCGCGGCGAGCACGCGGAGCGCGTCGAGCGTCGGCACCGCCGGCGAGTTCGGGTCGGAACTCCGCACCTACCACCCCGCGATAAAAAATGCCAGCGCGCCCCAGTCTTTCGTCTCGTAGGGGTCGAACACCCTCACCTTGGGCGTGAAGGTCGGCGTCGGCGGCGGCGTGCCGGTGGGGGGCGGCGGGGGCGGCGGACTGCCTGGCGGCACCGGCGGCGGCGGGTTCGGCTTGAGCTTCGCCCCCTTGCCGTCGAGCAGCGCCGATCCGCCCTGCCCGAACGCCCCGGCCGTCACCCGGCGCTTGGTGAACTTGTCGGCCCCGAACTGCACGAGTTCGTTGTACCCGGCGTCGATCTTGACATCGCGCCACAGCACCGGCTTGCGGGTGCCGTCGTTGTCCACGAACGTGCGCCGGTCGATCTCGATCACGGCGGTGGTGCGCGCGGCGAACAGCGAGGTCGCCACCGTCTTACCGCGGCGCAGGAGCACCCGGTCGGCGTCGATGCTGTTGAGCTTGCACGACCCCGGCGGGCTGTCCACGGGGACGGCGGTCGGCGGGGTCGGGTCGCCGTCGGGCGGGTAGACGAGTTTCGTCAGCGTGCCGTGGCGGAACGGGTACAGGTTGAGCGTCTTCTCGAACTCGTCTACCAATTCCGGGTTCCAGAGGTTCCACGGGACGTGGCGGGTGATCGTGACGGTGCGGCGATGCCCGTCGATCAGCGCCCCGCCGTCGATCGGGTCGCCGGCGCTGTTGAGGTAGGGCTTGCCGTTGGAGTCGGTCAGCGCGGCAGTCTGGTACGTCACCCGGCCGTACTGCACCTCGGGGATGTCGAACAGGATCGACCCCGCCGCCTCGTAGGCCAGGTCGATGTCCCAGACGGTGGGGAGCAGCCGCCGGGGGGCCGCGTGGGCGAGACTCACCGAGGCGTCGGCGACCGCCGAGTTGCGGGCGTAGCTGAAGTTGTCGGGGCTGAGCGTCCAGCCGTAGTAGAGTTCCGACGGCTGCGGCACCTTGGGGCTACTCAGGATGTCGTACCCGGTGCGCGTGGGCAGATCGACGCCCACCCGGAGCGTGAGCCGGTACGACGACACGCCCTCCCCGGTGAGCGCAGCGTCGTGCGGGGCGAGCAGGCGCACCCACTGCACGCAGTCGGTCGTGTTGTCGAGCGACCCATCGGTCGGCACGGTCGGCCTCCTCGGCTAGCGGATTCGGATCGGGGTGCGGCCGGCACTCGCCGCGGCCTCGCCGGCGATCGTCTGGACCGCCTTGCGGTACTCCTCCGCCTTCTGCGCGTTCTCGGCGGCGCTCGATTTCAGGAACTCCAGGATCGACCGGAGCGTGGCCTCGGCGGACTCCGACCGGCCCCCCATCGCCTCCTGCACGAGCTTCGCGGCCTCGGTGGAGCCGTAGTCGGCGTTCGGGGCGGGCTTGAACTCCGGGAGCCTCTTCGCCACCGACTCCAGGAGCGCGGCCTGGGCGCCGTCGCGCGTCACCTTGTCGATGGCGCCGAGGTGTTCGAGCCGGGTAATCTCGGCCAGCTTCCTGGCGCCGAGCGCGTCGTTGGACTGGCCGTACTCCTTGGTGAGTTGGTCGGCCATCTTGAGCATGTCGGCGGTGAGCGTCTTGACCTCAACCGCCAGCCCCTTCTGGGCCATCGCGGCCTGGCCGGCGCTCAAGGCCACGCCGGCGAACCCCTGCGACATGCCGCCGAGCGCGAGCGACAGCGGCCCGAGGGTTTTGAGGGGGTCGGGGCCGGCGAGGTCGTGCAACTTCTCCCCGTCCTTGACCGACTTGCGCGAGTCCACCAGCGCCGCGACCGCCTTATCGACGCTCGCGGCGAAAGCGTCTTTGGCCCGTTCGCCGGCGGTCTTTTCGCGCTCGGCTTTGGGCGACTCCGGGAGCGAGCGCGGGGCGAACTTCGCCTCCAACTCGCGTGTCGCGGCGGCGGACGCTTCGGCCGGCGACCTGAGTTTCGACGGGTCGAACGGCGCCGGGACCGTCGGGGCCGGCGTCAGGATTTGAGCCTCGAACTTGGGCGCTGCGGGCGGCGACTGCCCCGGCATGAGCATGTTCTTGAAGTCGATCGGCGCGGCGGGGCCGGCGGCGAACTTCGAGAAGTCGACCGGCGGCGCTGCGGGGAACGCCGGCTCCTGGACGGGCGCCGGCACCGCGCCGGCGCCCGTGATCCGCTTGAAATACTCCGTCTCGCTCGGCGCCACGCCGATCACGGCCCCGGCGGTGCTGTCGAGTCCCGAGACGACGTTCCCTCCGAGGCTGCGGGCCTGGAGCCGGTCGTGCCACGCCGCCATCTTCTCGAAGCGGTCGGCGACTTTCGTGAACGGGGCAAGGAAGCCCTCCGCCTCAGTTTTCAGCGACGCGATCCAGTCGGCGACGCTGCCGATGACATTGGCGAGCGCGCCGCCGATCCACTTGACTGCTTTGCCTACGGTCGCCGGATCGATCTCGAAGTTGGCCGCGTCGGCGATGATCTTCTTGATTGAGTCGGCGCCCTCCTTGAGGCCCGGCACGCTCTGCACCAGGCCGTCCACAAGCTGCGTGCCGAACTGCACTGCCGCCTTACCGAGTTCGTTGCCGATCTGCGCGGCCGCGCGCACCACTTCGCCGGCGAAGCGGATGGCGGGCCGCAGCTCGTTCACACCCGACTTCAGCCGCGCGAGGAACTTGTCGAGGTCGCGCGTCGCGCCCTTCAGGTCCAACTCGTCGATGAGCGCCCTGCCGAACTCGGCCTTGAGCGTCTCGTAGGCGTCGCCGAGCTTGTCGAACGCGCCGGCGGTGGTCTGCGAATACTTCTCGCTCATCCCGGCGAAGCGGCCCTGGCCCTCGGTCATGGCCTTGAACGCCGCGACGATCTCGGCCTTGCCGACCTTGCCCTCGCTGGCGAGTTGCCGGATGTCTTCCACCCGCCGGCCCATCGCCGCGGCGAGCGCCTGCTCGATCTGGACGCCCGCCTCGGTGAACTGCTTGATCTCCTCGCCCGTGGCGCGGTTGGCGCTGTTGACCTGGCCGTAGGCGAGGAGCACGCGGTCGAACACCGGCTTCATGCCGCCCGGCCCCGCGCTCGCGCTCGACACGTCGGCCACGGCGCGCAGGGAGGGGACGATCTGGTCGGCGGCGACGCCCATCGCCAGCAGGCGCTTGGCGCCCGCCGAGGCGTCGGCGAACCCGAGCGGGCTTTCGGCGGCGAACGACCGCAGCTCGCCGAGCATGGCGTCGGCCTTCTCGCCCGAGCCGAGCATGGTGTCGAACGCGGTGCGCAGGCTCTCGATGTCCGCCGCGGCCTTGACCGAGCTGGCGCCGATCTCCTTCAGCCCGCCGCCGACCACCTCCCCGATGGCGTAGCTCGCCGCGCCCGACAGGCCGGCCGTCACGCCGCCGACGAGCGAGTTGCGCAGCGAGGCGGCGCTGGCCTTGAAGTTGTTGGCCTGGCTGGCCTGCTTCGCGGTAACGGCCGCGTCGAGGCCGCTGACGTGGCGCTTGGCGTCCGCCACGGCCAGCGCGAGCGGTGCCGCGGTGCCGGTGAACACGACTGCCGGGGATGCGATCGTCTGGGACACGGGTTCATCGCCTCCACTTGCGACGCGGGAGGCGCTTGAGCTCGGCCCGTGTCAACTCGGCCATCTGCTTGCGCTCGAAGTCGCGCACGACCCTCGTCGCGGCCTTGTAGGCCCGCTTGAACGCGGCGGCGTCGATGGTAATGCTCACGTCCTGGCTCATAACTCGACCGGCCTCATTTCGGCGGGGAGGATCACCAGTGTCCCGCCGGTGGAGTGGGCAACCCCTTGCGCGTACACCCGCTCGGCGTGGGCGCTCGGCGGGCCGGGCGGCGCGACTTCGGGCGGCTTCTCGCGCGGGGCCGGGTTCAGCTCCGCGTGGTGCGGGTCGAACATGCCCGGCGAGAACACCGGGCACCCCTTGCCGCGGAACGGCGCGGCGTTGGCGATCATCGCCGCGACGATTCCGAAGTTCTCGCGCTCGAACCCGTAGCCCCACGGCTCCAGCCGGCAGAACTCGTCCCACTCCGCCAACTGCTCGGGCGTCAGTTCGGCCAGCATCGCGTCCACGTCCGGCCGGCGGAAGTGAGCCGCGAAGCGCATCCGGCGGCGACGGAGCGGGTCTAGGCTTTTGGGGCCGACGCCTTGTTCGCCTCGCGGAACGCGGCGATGATGCCGTCGCTGGTCGCCTGGCTGAAGCGGTCGAGGTCGCCGAGGTCCGCGTCGTTGAACAGGCGCTTGCCGGTCTCGTCGCAGACGGCGTGGGCGAGCACGACCGCGCGGGCCTTGTCGTCCGGCGCGTCGCGGAGCGCCTTGGCGTAGGCGTCGGCCTCGCCGTTGGTGAGGCGCCGCACCAGCACGTCGCCGCCGAGTTCTTCGAGGTGGACGGCGACCGGCTTGAGCCGGCCGAGGTCGGTGCCGTGGGCGATCAGGTCGGGCTTCGAGAGCGGCATCGGTCAATCTCCGGTCGGGTCGGGTCGGGGTGGGCCTGGGACGAAAATTAGCCGAGGGCGGGCGGCGTGAAGCAGAAGATCACGGGCGAGCCGGTGGTGACGATGTTGCACTCGATCATCGTCTTGTCGCCCTCGCCCACGTCGGCGGCGGTGTCCCAGTCGAGGTAGCCGAGGTAGCGGTAGTAAATCCCCGACGCGGTCACGAACTCCCAGAGGCGCCGGCCCATCGACGGGGCCACCCGCACTGGGCCGGGGACGAGGTTCTTGAGCACCGAGACCGTCCACCAGTTGTTGCGGAACGTGACGGGGATTTTTGGGGGCTTCATGCGGCCGGGCCACACCTCCTCGGCGGTGCCGGGCGAGTCCTGCGCCGTGTCGTTCACCTCGTTGTAAGTCGGCCCGCCGAGCGTCCCCTTGACGAAGCCGGGCACGGTGCCGCCGTTGACGACGCTCTGCCCGGCCACGCTGGTGGGCGTGGCGTCGAACCCGTCCGCGACCGTGTTGCCGTACCCGTCCGTCCCGTTGGCCACCACGAAGTAGGTCAGGGTGTCGGACGCCGAGGGGATGACGCCGACCGCCCCGGCGGTGAGCGGGAACGGCTTGGTGCGCAGCTTGACGAAGTGCGCGATTTCCGACGGCAGCGGGATTTGGTTCGGCAGGACGGTGACGGTGGGCATCGGTCGGCACCTGCGCGGCGGGGGGCACTGTCTCCCCCGGATTCGCCCCGCCGCCGGCCCGCCGTCAGCCGGCTAGCGCGGCAACTGCTCGTGGTGGACGACGACGCGGACGCAGGCCCGGAACCAGCCGCGCGTGGTGCCGTCGAGCGGCTCGTCGTAGCTCTCGAAGTCGTCTTCCAAAAAGCACGCCTGCACCCACACCCCCGGCGCCGACGAATCGCCCCCCGGCGGGGCGAACCGCCCGCGGAGCTGCAGGAGTCCGAAGTCGGTCACGGTGCCGAGCGCGAGCCGGACCGCCGCCTCGCAATCGCCGCGGGTTTGCGACCAGAAGTCGATCTGGAACTTGGTGGAAAGCAGGCCGTCCGGCCCGTCCTGGTCGCCGGCGAACTCGCGGCCAAGGCGCAGGTACGTACAGTACGGCGGGCGGTCGTCCTGCACCGCCTGCGACGGGTAGACGCGGCCACCGAGCGCCGGCAGCCGGGCCTTCAGCCACGCGACCAACTGCGGCGAGATGTCAACCACTGCGGCGGGGACCGGCATCAGCGCGCCCCCCGGATCGCCACGCGCTTGGCGGTGATCTTGCGAATCTCCGCCGCCACCCGCTTCGAGAGCAGGGCCGCGGCCTGGGCGCGGATGGTCGCCGCCGCGGGCGCGATGAACGGCCGGGGCGAAGTGCCGGGGTGCGCCGGCCCGCCCGCGGACTGCCGGGCCTGCGTCGCGGCCCGCTTCCCCTTGGCGGGGCGGGCCATCCTGTCGCCGGCGGCGAGCGAGTGGGGCCGCGTCCCGTACTCGACCAGGTGCGCGTAGTTCGCGGGCGTGACCCGGCGGAACGTTTTGCCGCCGCGCTTCAGGATGAGCGTCGAGAACTTGCCCTTCTTGGCCGGCTGACCGTCCTTGGGCTTGGCGTCCTTGCGCGGCCCGACCACCAGCACGACTGTGGCGCCGCCGTTGTAGACGCGGACGCGCTTGCCGAGCGATTTCTTCAGGCTCCCCGTGTCGCGCGGCACCGCGGCCCGCGCGGCCTTGACCCCGACCGAGCCGAGTTCGGAGAGTGCCGGCCGGAGCGCCTGGCGGGCCTTGATGCCGACTATTTCGAGCGCGGCGAGGCACTCCTCGAAGCCTTGGAGTCCGCCGCCCTTGACCGGCATCAGGAGACCCCCCGGAGGTCGCGGCAGGCGTACACCAGCCACCCGCCGCGGTCCCACAGGCGCTCGCACGAGAGCGGTTCGAGCGTCTTGCCGCGCCACTTCAAGCGCATCTGGGTGCCGGCCTCGAAGGCGAGCGCGTCGAGCTTGATCGTGACCTCGGTGCCGAACGCGGTACGCACCGCCCCCGACTCGGTGCGCTCGACCACCTGCACGCCGCGCACGCGGGCCGGCACGCGGGTGCGGACCACTTTGGGCGCGGGGATCGGCTGGCCGTCGGGGGCGTACTCGACCGCGGCGGGGTCGATGAGGTCCACCCGCTCGACGAGTTCGCCGGTGTCGCAGCGGAATCCGGGGTCGTTCACGGCTTCGGCTCCCGACTAGGCGACGAGGTGGGCGCGGCGGTTCAGCAGCACGCGGCGGGCGGCGGCGGGGATGGCGCGGTCGGCCGACTCGTCGCCGCCCCGCATCCGCCAGCGGTGGTCCAAAATCATCAGCACCGCGGCGCAGAGGTCGGGCGGGCAGTGGCCCACGGGGTAGCCGGCGGTGTACTCGATCAAGACCGACTCGGGGCGCCCGTCGGCCTGGGGCCACGGGGCGCGCGGGTAGGAGTAGAGCGGCGAGCGGGGCAGGATTCGGCCCGGCTCGCCGGCGAGCGCGGCCCAGTAGGCGGCCGGCCCGAGCGTGACCAGGAGGCCTGTGGCCGCGTCGTAGTAGCGCACCGAATCGACGGTGGCGGCCGGCGGCATCGGCAGCTCGACCGCGCCCCCGCCGGCCGGGAAGCCGTCGAGCGTGAGGCGGTAGCGGCGCGGGGCGAGCGAGCGGCCGCACTCGCGCTCGGCGTCCGCGGCGGCGTGCGCGAGCTTGGAGGCCACCTCGGGCGCGGCCTGGGGGTCGGTGACGTACAGGTGGGCGAGGGCGTCCGCCAGGCTCACGGGCGGCGTCGGCCCGCCCAGCGGCGTGAGCGCGGCGGGCACGGGCTAGCGCTTCTCTTTCTTGGCGGTCTCGGCCGAGGCGGACTCGGCCGACTGCTTGGCGTCGGCGGGGTCGGCGTACTCGGCGTAATCGACGGCCACGAGGCGCCGCGCGTGCGCCTCGGTGATGTCGTAGGTGTCGCCGGCTCGGTAGAACGACTCCGTGCCGGAGACCGTCGTCTTCATCTTCACTTTCACGGCGTCGGCCCCCTTCGGGTGTGCGGAACGGCCCCCGGCGGGGGCCTAGTGGGTGAGCTTCTTGATCGGCCCCTGGCCGGCGTTGAGCACGCGCGAGTCGGAGCGCAGGAACGCGACGAAGCCCGTCTGGTCCTTCTCGGCGTAGCGCTCGTCGAGGCGGCGGAAGCGGAGCGTCCCAACGTCGCGGACCTTGAACTTCGACATGTCGCCGAACAGCACGCTCACCGCGGAGGCGGCGATGACCGACGGCATGTACTGGTTGATGACGACGGGCTTCTTGAGCACCGTGTCGGGCGACCCCTCGCGGAAGCTCTCGACGAAGATCGGCCGGCCCTGGCCGTCGGTGAGCAGCGTGATCGCCGCCAGGATTTGGTCGTGGAACATGAACCGGCACGCGGGGTTGTCGCGGTAGGCGGGGTCCACCGAGTGCTTCAGCTTCACCAGGTCCGCCACCGCGATCCCCGTGGGGCTACCGGCGGTGACGCCCGCGGCGGCGCCCGTGACGATCCCCTGCGGCTCGCCCGAACCCGTGCCGACGGTGAACTTGCGCGCCTGGATGCGGCCGATGCGCTCGCCGCACAGTTCGGCGATCACCGTGGCGAAGTTGAACGCGCTGTCGTTGAGCAGCTCGTAGCTGACGAGGATCGCCTTCGAGCCGAACTTGTACGCGCTGAAGTTGACCGAGGCGAGCGCCGCGTCCAGGGTCGAGACGGCGGTGTTCTCGCCGACCATCTCGCCCTCGTTCGACGTGTCGTCCATCGTCGGCCACGGCATGAGCGCCCCGGTCGAGGTCCGCATCACGTCGGCGACCTGGCGCGGCCCGTTGAAGGCTTTGAGCGCGCGCTCGAGGTTCCGCACGAACTCGGGCGCCACCGTCACGCCCCCGCCGGCGGACGTGGAGACGCCCATGTCGCGGCTCTCGCCCGGCTGCAACCCGGCGGGCGCCTTCTCGGGCAGGCGCAGCGTGATCGATCGCGCGTTGGGGTCCAGGCCGGCGACCTTGCAGGCGTCGGCGTGTCGCTTCTTGAGGCCGAAGCCGCTCGCGGCCCGGCACCAGCCCTGCAGCGCGAGCGCGCGGGCCTGCTCGGTGACTTCGACCTTCGGCCCGCCGCCCTTGCCCCGCTTGTCGGGCGGGGTGCGCGAAGTGTCGTGCCGGCCCGCCTTGGGGTCGGAGGGGGAGTCGTCGCCCTCGAACTGGTCGAAGCCCTCGGCGTCCTGAATCGCGCGGGTCTTCTCGCCGAAGTCGGCGGAGAGCTTGTCGAACTTGGTGCGCTCCTCGGCGGTCATGGCCCGCCCCTCGGCCTTGATCTTGGTGCCGAGTTCGAGCAGCTCCTTGCGGATCGGGGCGCGCTGCTCGCGCAACTCTTTCGTGGTCGGCATCGGCGGGCACCGTTGTGGCGGGGGGTGGCGGGCGTCTAGTGACTGTCTCCCCCGGATTCGCCCCGGCGCCGCGCGCCCGTCAGCGGGCCTTGCGGTCGCGCTCGTCGGCCTCGGCGACTTCCAGGAGCGCGAGCGCGACGCGGGCGAGGTCCGCGTCGGCGTGCGGCCCGCCGGCGGCGGGGGCCGGTGCGGAGCGCGAGGCGAGCCAGGCGGCGCGCTCGGCGAGCACCCGCGCGTCCGCCGGCGAGTCGGCGCGGGCGCTCGTGGCGGCGTAGGCGGGGTACGTCACCGGCCCCACGTCGAAGAGTTGCACCTCGTCGAGCCAGCGCACGTAGAGCAACTTGCCGTCCGCGGTGCGCTGCTCCTCCCAGGTGATTTTGAGCGGGATAAAGGTGAAGCTGCTGCCGTCGATGTCGCCGCGGTCGATCCCCGCGCGCACGCTGCGGCCCGCCTCGGTGTCGGGGAGGTCGCACTCGTAGTTGAGGCCGAGCGAATCGACCGAGAGCCGGCAGGTTTTCGACTTGGTGCGGCCCAAAACGAGCGCGTCGTCGTGGTTGAAGAGGCAGCGGCAGTCGTCCTCCGCGACCGCGCGGTCGAAGGCGCCCTTGCGGACGCGCTCCACCGTGTCCGACCACAGCCGGTACTCGGTTCCGGGGTCGGCGGCGTCGTAGAAGCACGCCGCGCGGCCGGAAATCGCGTCCAGTTCGCCCCCGGCGCGCTTCTCGCGGGCGACTTTCGGCGCCGCGCGGCTCTGGGCGAGGGTTTCGCGGGCCGGGGGGGCGTTTTCGGGCGGTTTCGCGCTCATTTCGGGCCTACTCGGTCGCTTTGGTGAGCAGAATCGGGTCGTCGCCGCCGGTGTCGTCGGCGGCGGGCGCCAAATTGACCGGCACGAGGAAGTCTTGCCCCCTGCCGTCGGGGATCGGGTCGAGGTCCTCGTAGTCGCGGACCTCGTCGCGGCTGAGCCAGCCGGTCTGGATGCCCGACGAGTAGAAGGCGGCGCGCTGGGCGGGGTTGGTCTGGAGGACCGCGTTGCGGGTGAACCGCACGTAGTGGGTCTCCCCCTCCTGCTGGGCCTCGGTGAGCAGCTTGCGGTTGCACTCCTGCTCGACCCCGACGCACACCGGGTTCACGGTGTCGTCGTCGATCGACTGGTTCTCCTCGAACAGCGAATTGTATCCCCCGCTGCGGTCGAGGCCGAGCTTGCGCGGGGGGAGGCCGAAGATGTTGGCCACGTCCACCGCGTCGAACTCGATGTTCTCGATCATCTGCGAGTCGCGGGCCGACGCGGAGTAGCTGTGGACCTTCACGCCCTCGCGCAGCATCCCGACCTTGTGCGCGTTCTCGATGCCGGCGTGCATCCCGCTCCAGCGGTCCACCACGCGCTGGGCCTGCGCGTCCTCGATCCCCGGCGGGAACTCGAGCGCGATGCGCGGCGTCGCGGAGTTGCGGAAGAACCGGGCGCCGTAGTCGCGGGTGGCGACCGCCTTGCCGAACGTCTCGGCGAGGAACAGGAACACGTCGATGCCGGCGAGGCCGTCGTCGCTCAGCCCCTTGAGGTGCAGCACGTCCTCGGCGGGCAGCTTGCGGTACTCGGTGGACTCGATCCCGTCGCGGGCCGGAATGGCCGTGAGGTACCAGATGCGGCCGTTCTCGCGCACGGGGTACGTCAGGGCGGGGGAGAGCGGCAGCAGCTCGACGGGGTTGGCGTCGCGGTCGCGCACCACGTAGGCGTAGCCGTTGCCGCGCGTCAGGGCGTGCGCCACCAGCGTCTGCTTGAAGGCGAAGGGCGTCATCCACGGGTTCGGCCGGCGGTGCAGGAGCCGGTAGGCGGGGTGGGCCAGGGCGGGGCGCTTGCGGCCGGCGTCGAGTTCGATCACGCGCAGCGGGAGCACGGCCACCAGCCGGCTGATGAGCGTGACCGCGCGCCAGACGGCGGCATAGCCGAGCGCCCGGCGGGGGGAGGCCCGCACCGCGCCGCGGCCCGCGCCCTGGCCGCGGAACGCGAACCCGCCCGACTCGTCGTCCCAGAGGGCTTCGGCGAGGGGTACGGCGGGGTTCTCGGCCGAGCGACTCGATGTCGCGCCGCCGAGGGTGTCCGTCGAGTAGGCGTGCGCGGGGTGCATCCGCGGGATTCGCCCCGGCGGGGGCGGGAAGTCAGCCGGGGCCGGCCTAGACGAACTCGGCGTCGTGCTCGTCGTAGTAGCTCCTCGGCCGGCCGGTGACGCGGAGCGCCCCGGCGAGGGCCATCAGCGCCGCCGCCACGCCGTCGATCTTGTTCTTCGACTTCTTGCGGCTCGGCATCTTGTGCCCGGCGCCGTTCTCGACCACCACGCAGTTGTCCACCATCCAGTCGGCCACCGCGTTGTCGTGCCACGCCTTCGCGTTGGCCGTGAGTTCTTCGAGGCGCTTGCACGGCTCGGCGTAGAGGGCCATGCGCTGGCCGAACTCCTCCACGGGCAGGCCCGACTTCGCCAGGCGCTGGCCGAGTCCCTTGGCGTTGAACGGGTCGAAGAGGAACTTCTCCAGCTTCGGGCACTCCGCGGCGAGGGCGCGGATGTCGGCCTCGATCGTGTCCTCGTCGATCGCGTCGCCCTCGGTCTCTTTGATCAGACCCGCGGCCACCCACGGGCCGATCACTTGCCGCAGGCGGGTCTGGGCCTCGTTGCCGGAGTCCTTGGGCACCCAGAAGCGCCAGAAGAACGCCACCGCGGCCATCACGGCGCCGGCGGTCACCGGCCCGCCGGATTCGGTGAGCGGCACGGCGATGCAAGCGCTGGCGATGTCCGTGGTCGATGCCATGTCGAGGGCGATGGCGAGCGGGTACGTGCGCAGCAAGTCCCAGTCGAGTTCGCGCTTGCCCTTGGTCCAGACCTCGTGGGGTATCCAGGCGTCTGCCGAGCCGGTGCGCATGTTGAGGCGCAGCCGCTTGATCCCGCCGGCCGCCGCCGGCTGCGCCTTGGCCTTCCGCACCGCCGCGGCGATCTCCTTGGCGTCAACACTGACGCCGAGGTTCGGGTTCGCCTTGATGAAATTGGCGGGGTCCGACCAATCGTCGTCGGAATCCAGTGTTGCAATGTACGCGAATAATTCATCATTATTTGGTATTTTGCCTTCGAGCATGGAACGGTAATGTTCGTGCTCCTGGCCGTAGACAGTTTCGCTCCCCGTTTTGCCGGCGGTGGTGATGCAGGCGAACAGGGGTTGCGACCGCGCCCCGGTGGCCGTGTCCATCACGTCGAACAGTTCGCGCGTGCGCCACTTGTGCACCTCGTCGGCGACGATGCCGCTGGGGTTCAGGCCGTCGAGGGTGTCGGCGTCGGCGCCGAGCGGCTCCATCAGCCCGAACGTCGATTCGACTTGCAGCGAGTCGCGGTAGGGCGTGATCAGCTCGCGCAGGTACTCGGTGCGAATGACCATCTGCCGCGCCGCTTTATATACCAGTCTCGCTTGGTCTTTTTTGGTGGCGACGCTGTAGACTTCCGCGCCTTCCTCGCCGTCCAAAACGAGTAGATAGAGCGCCAGCGGCGCCATCAAGAATGTCTTGCCGTTTTTGCGCGCGACCTCGATCCATAAGTATCTAAACCGGCGGGTTCCGTCGGCGCGCTTCCAGCCGATTGCCGAGCCGATGATGAACTTCTGCCACGGCTCTAAGTCGAAGGCGGCGCGCGCCTTCTTGCCCTTCAGGTGCGGGCAGTGCGCGAAGAACTCGAACGCGACCTGGGCCTCCTCCGGGCACCACCGCAGGCCGCGCAGGTGGCCGGTTTCGAGGTCATCAAGGTGCCGGCGGCCCGCGGCGATGACGAGCTTGCCCGCGACGACGCGGCCCGCCGCCACGTCGCGGGCGTAGGCCGTGGTGGGGTCGGGCGGCGAGGCGGGCTTGCGGGACGCCCCCGGCGGATTGCGGGGCGCGGCGGGCCGTTTCCGGGCCTTCGGCGCGGCCTTGCGCTTCGGCGGGGCGGCTTTAGCCTTGGCGGGCACTCTGCACCCGCGCGTAGAGTGCGGCCAGGGGGTTCGCCGGCGTGTCGCCGCCGGGGGCGGACGGGTTGAGCCGCGCGCGGCTGAGCGGGTCGAGGCCGAACTTGGCTCCCTCGCGGTCCAGCGTCTCGACCGCCTGGCGCTTGATCGCCACCGCCGGCCGGGGCGACTGGTAGCCGCTGTCCGCCGCCTGGACGTAGCCGTGCTCGGCGATGTCGCCCTCGGCCCAGAGGTAGTCGCGCCAGGCGCGGCAGTAGACCTCGAAGGCGTTGGCGTCGGCGGCGGTCAACTTGCCCTCGGCCGCGAGCAAGGGGGCGAGAGCCTTCCAGGCGGCGCGGGCGATGTCACACAGCCCCGCCGGCGGTCTCGGCGCGGGCGCGGCAGTCGCCGGCTTGGCGCGCGGCGGATTCTTCGACTTGGCGCTCGCCGCGCCCTTGACCGGCCCCCGCGCGCCCACTTTCGACCTCGTTTCGCCCCAGTTTCGGCCACCCCCGCGCGGCCCAATCCCCTACGAAACCCGAAGAACGCACATTCGGCCCCCGGTACCGCTGCCGGGAACCCCCCACCCCCCGAAACCCCCGCGAGTTTCCGCAACGCTCACCGTGCGGTACACCGGTTCCGTTCGCCAACAATCTAACCCCCATCCCCCCCGGCGAACCCGCTCGACTCTCTCGCGGTCGTGCGGCTGTGGCACGGCTTGCAGAGGGCGGCGAGGTTGTGCTCGGCGTGGGTGCCGCCCTGGCTGAGCGGCACGCGGTGGTGCACCTCGTTGGCCAGGGTCAAACGCCCGTCCCGCCGGCAGACTTCGCAGAGCGGGTTGGCGCCGAGGAAGGCGAGCCGGCGGCGTTGCCACGAGCGGTCGTAGCCGCGGGCGCTGGGACTGGGCCTCGGGGCCGGCGGGCGGGCGGGCTCGGGGGGCTTCGACCGGGGCAGGCGGTTGGGCACGGCGCGTCCGCCCTCCTGGGGGGTGTCGTCTTCTGCAATCGCCCCTGGGTGGTCGGCTTGTAAGCGGCCGACGTTGGCGCGGACGCGGGCGAGGGCGCGGGCGAGGCGGTCGCCGACGGACTGGCGGTGCCGGCCGGTGAGCGCCGCCACGCCGGCGTTGGTCATCCCCTCCTGGTAGACGAGCGAGAGTAGC
>CAXTPM010000068.1:0-13394 GCA_964245865.1 uncultured Fimbriiglobus sp.
CGATCGCCTGGCAGACCGACTCGAACACCGCGAGCGCCTCGGGGAGGGGGCCGGCGCGCAGGAGCGCGTGCAGGGTGTCGCCCTGGATCAGCTTCATGGCCAGGAACGGCCGGCCACTGGGCGTGGCGCCGGCCTGGTAGACCGCCGGGACGCCGGGGTGCTGGAGCTGCCCCGTGATGCACGCCTCCCCGACGAAGCGCGCCGCGGCGGCGGGGTCGCCGGCGCAGCGGTCGTTCAGGAGCTTCACCGCCACGTCGCGCCCCAGCGCCAGGTCGCGGGCGCGGTACACCACGCCCATGCCGCCCGAGCCGAGGACGCCGCCGAGCGCGAAGCCGGCCGGGGCGTCGGGGGCGCCGGGGAGGAACGGGGCGACCGGCACCGTGCGCGTCGGCGGGCCGGTGAGTTCGGGGGGCGCGGCCGGGTCGCCGAGCCGGGCGGTCTGCTGGTCGGTCACGCTGTACCTCGACGGCCGGAGGGCATCGCCCGGCCGAGTCTAGTGCGCGTTCCGGGGCGGGGCGGCTACTGCGCCGGGATGTCGAGCGCGTAGTCGAGCTTGCCGGCCTCGACGGTGAGACTCAGTTTGGTCGTAGCGGCGGCAGAGTAGGCGGCGGGGACGCGACGCTTGGCGACCGGCTTGGCCGTCTCCATCGGGTTGTCCTCGGCGGGGCCGGCGTCGGTGGCGACGACCTTGTAGACGCCGGGGGCGAGCGACTGGCCGGCGGGCAGGTAGACGGTGGCCCTGCCGCCCTCTCCGGCGGTCGCCGACCCGGCGGTCTTGCCGTCGGGGCCGACGAGTTGGATGGTCACCCGCTCGGCCGGCTGGCCCCCGAGCGTCACCGCCAAGTTGAGCGCCGCGACCGGGGCGGACTCGCCCCCGCACCCGGCCAGCAGCATCAGCCCGCACGCCATCAGAACACGCACGCTTCGTCTCCGTGGATTCGCAGGGGGCCGGGGGACTACTACTCGGCGCTGACGGTCTCGCCGCCGGCGCGGGTAGCGAGCGCCCAGAGCACCGCCTGCGGGGTGCTGTCGCGCAGGAAGCGCACGCTGCCGTCGCACAGGGCCACGTTCGCGCCACCGGTGTGGCCGCTACTCATGCTGGAAAGCTTCATGCGGATGTAATTGTTGTTGCTGGTGTTCATCGGGCTGCCGATCGCCGAGTCGGGCACCTGCCAGTTGATCGGCATGGTCGCCCCGCCCAGAAAGTCGCCGGCGGCGTTCTCTTGGTCGCACCACGCCCAGCCGCTCCAGCCGAGGATCGGGAAGGTAGTGTAGATCAGGTCGAAGTTCTTGTCCTTGTGCTGCCGCTCGCCCCACATGAGGGTGTTCGAGGTGCCGTCGGCGACGCCCACAATCTTCACGCGGCTGTTGGTGTAGAAGACGCCGTCGAGGGTGGCGTGGACGGTGACGGTGCCGAAGTCCGACGCGCCGGGCGTGACTCCCAAAAGCGCGGCCGGGGCGGCGGGCTGCGGCGCCTGCGGCTGGGCGCCGTTGGAGTAGCCGTTGGAAAATGTGAACGTCCCGCTGCCGACCGTGTTGCCGCGTACCGAGAACCCCATCCGCCCGGCCATGCCGACGTAGCTGTTGCGGCCGTAGGTGTTGCCGCTCACCACCGAGGTCGGCTCCTCGGCGACCTTGCTGCTGGGGCAGATGAACGTCTTGACCGTCTGGCCGGAGGGGCCGTTCGGGTTGGTGGGATTGGTCCAGTTGTTGTTGCGGTTCTTGTAGTCCCAGGTCTTCTGCAGGTTGTCCTGCTCGATGAAGGGGAGCAGTTCGATCATGCAGTTGGTGTACTTCGCGGGGTCGGGCAAGGGCGGGGCAGCTAAAATGCCGGGGGTGTACAGCGTGTACCCCGGCGTGAGCGGGAGCGGCGTGACCCCGGCGGGGTTGATCGGCGGAATCCAGCCGGCCGGGAAGTAGCCGTAGCTACTCTCGTAGTTCATCGCGCACAGCGACAGTTGCTTCATGTTATTCTGGCAGGTGGTGCGGGCCGCGGCCTCGCGCACCTTCTGCACCGCGGGCAGCAGCAGGCCAATCAAAATTGCAATGATGGCAATGACGACCAGGAGTTCGATGAGCGTGAAGCCGCTCCGGGACTTGGGGGACGGGCGCATGACTTCGGCATTCCTCGGCGGATGATGGCGGGCGACTCGGGTTCGGGGCGGGTGAGCCCGCCGATGAGATCACTGTAGGAATGCCAGCGCGGGAAACTCGCATCGACATCAATTCTTCACAATGCTGCCGCCACCTTGCCGCCGCGCCGCCCGCGCCGATACACCAGCCCTGCCGCACCGCCCTCTCCCTTCCGCGACCAGGTGACAAGCCCATGCGACCCGCCCCCCTCTTCGCCGCCCTGCTCTTGGCCCTCGCCCCGGCCCCCGCCCTGGGGGCCACTCTCGAACTGCACCCGCTCTTCGGCGAGCACATGGTCATCCAGCGCGACCGCCCCGCCAAAGTGTGGGGCAAGGCCGAGCCGGGCGCGGCGGTGTCTGTTACGCTCACGCTCGCCAACGGCAAGACGGCCGAGGCGACCGCGACCGCCGACGCCAAAACCGGCGAGTTCCGGGCCGAACTGCCCGCGCAGCCGGCGCAGGTTGGGGCGAAACTGGCCGTGAAGGCCGGGGGCGAGTCGGTCGAACTCGGTGACGTTCTGTTCGGCGATGTCTGGCTCTGTTCGGGGCAGTCGAACATGGAGTGGCGGGTCGGCGAACTCACCAAAGACGGGCAGGGCAAGGCCGTCGCCCAGGCCGCCGACCACCCGACGATTCGGCTCCTGGACATCCCCAACCGCGCGGCGGCCAAGCCCCAGGCGGCGTTCGCCAGGCAGGGCAACTCCGGCGCGTGGCGCGAGTGCAACCCCGAGTCGGTGCCGCGCTTCTCGGCGGTGGGGTACTTCTTCGCGCGCGAACTCCAGAGGCACCACGCGGTGCCGCTGGGGCTGATTAGCTCCGACTGGGGCGGCACCCCCGCGGAGGCCTGGACGACTCCCGCGACCCTGGTCGCCGAGCCGGACTTCAAGCGGCACGTGCTGCGCCTGCTGAACGACCTCGCCGACGCGGCCGACGGGCCGGGCCGGGCGAAGTACGACGCCGACCTCGCCGCCTGGAAGAAAGCGAGCGCCGAGGCCAAGGCCGCGGGCAAGTCGGCCCCCGCCGAGCCGTCGCGCCCCGGCGTCGGCCCCCAGTCGCCCGGCGCGCTCTACCACGGCATGGTCGCGCCGCTCAAGGGACTCGAAGTGAAGGGCGCGCTCTGGTACCAGGGCGAGAACAACAGCGGCGCGGCCAAAGAGTACCGCAAGCTGCTGCCGGCGATGATCGGCGACTGGCGCAAGCTGTTCGGGGCCGAGATGCCGTTCCTGATCGTCACCCTCGCGCCCTACAAGGGCAACGGCAGCGCGCTGTTCAACTACGCCGAGCTGCGCGACGCGCAGATTCACACCACCAAAGTCGTGCCGCGCACCGGGTACGTGGTGATTACCGACGCGGGCGACGAGAACGACATCCACCCCCAGGCCAAGCGGCCCGTCGGCGAGCGCCTGGCACTGCTCGCGCGCAAGCTGGCCTACGGCGAGGACGTGCTCGCCGCCGGGCCGACCTTCGACAAGCTCGAACTCGATGGCGCCAAGGCCACCGTTTCGTTCACCTCCGCGGGCGCGGGCCTGAAGGTCGAGGGCGACGAGTTGCACGGCTTCCAGGTGTGCGGCGACGACAAGGTGTTCCACCCCGCGACCGCCAAACTCGACGGCAACAAGGTGGTGCTGACCTCGGACAAGGTCGAGAAGATCGCCGCCGTGCGCTTCGGCTGGGTGAACTTCGCCAAGCCGGCGCTGAACCTGTTCAATAGCGTCGGGCTGCCGGCCGCGCCGTTCCGCACCGACGACTTCCCGCTCGTCACCCGGTGACGGACCTACGCCTGGGCCAACCCGGCGAGGCCGAGCACATCGGCCATCGTGTAAAGCCCCGCCGGCTTGCCGACCAGGAACCGCGCCGCCAGGATCGCCCCCCGCGCGTAGCTGTCCCGGCTGGTGCCCTTGTGCACCAGTTCGAGCGTCTCGCCGGGGGCGCCGAAAATGATGGTGTGCTCGCCGACATTATCTCCGGTGCGAACCGCGTGCACCCCGACTTCGTCCATCGGCCGCTCGCCGACTAGCCCCTCGCGCCCGTGCCGCAAGTGGGGCAGGCTCATCGCCTCCTGCACGATCTTCGCAAAACTGAGGGCCGTCCCCGAGGGCGCGTCTTTTTTGAGCCGGTGGTGCCGCTCGACGATCTCGCAGTCGAACCCCGCCCCGGCCAGCGTGGTCGCCGTGAGCCGGGTCAACTCGAACAAGAGATTCACGACGAGGCTCGTGTTCGACGCCACCACCACGGGGCACACGCCCGCCACCTCGGCAATCGCCGCGCGGTCGCTCTCCGATAGGCCAGTCGTGGCCACGACCAGCGGTAGTCGCACGGCGCTCACCAGCGGCAGGAGTTCGCGCAGCGCCTCGGGCGTCGAGAAGTCGATGACCGCCGCGACCGCCGGCGACTCGGCGAGGCGCGCGGTGATCGGCACCCCCAGTGGCGCGCCCCCGGCGAGCGTGCCGGCGTCGGCGCCGAGGTGCGGGCTAGTGGGCGATGCAAGGGCTTGCGCGAGGTCCGAACCGAGCAGGGCGGCGACGCGGCGACCCATGCGGCCGGCGGCGCCGTGGAGGGCGAGGGGGGGCATGTTCATGGGGCTAGTGTATGAGCAAGTGGGACACTACTGTGGTTGCGCTGGTGGCTCGGTTTCTTTCTGCTCGACCGGCCCCCTTCTAGCGCTGACTTGCGTAGGGCCTAGAAAAGCCTCCTCGAAAAACTGCTGCGGAATCCCTTCAGGACGTTTCAACGTTCCCCATCCACCAAGGTCTGACTGATAGTAATCATTTTTCTTATCAGTCGCGATCAGCCATTGTGCGAACTCCGACCCTAAAGTCGTCAATTTAACCTGTAGGCCTTGTGGATCGATTGCCACAAGACCACTGCCGCCAAGATTTTGACTGATTTCACGGCCTGAAATGCCGCCTGTACTCCACGAACCGCTATAGTTTCCAGTCTCAAATCTAGGAGAATAGTAGTCGGATATCGGCAGAGAAACGTCCTTAGTATGCATCAGAATAACGTGTTGTCGATCGGTATCCTTCATCAGACTCTCGATAAGGCTAAACTGAGCAGCGTGATCCTGTGGTTTAGCTTCGGCCTCGCTAGCCTTATGTGCAAACTGGTCTGGTATTCTGCCGCGCATGGCGTCGATGAATCCTTTGGGATCGGTATCACCAAACTCCGCGGGAGAGTAAAAAACGTAAGGACGACTCCACAAGATGGCGAAAAATGCTCCGGCGACTAAGAACGCGAAAACGATCACGAATGTCGTGAGCGCGATTTGTACGCCGCCTGTGACTTGCGTCAGAGCTACACCGAGCACTGCTTCTGTCAAAGTAACGAATGCTGCGACAATCCACAAAGGAGTAATTTTGCTGTTCGTCGCGCCAGTAGGCGGTTTAGCGCGCGGGGCCATACGGTACTCCACTAGAATATTCGTGATGCGTGTATCGAATGTGACTAGAGTCTACCCCCGCATCGCCCGCACCACGTCGTCCGGCGCCGGCTCGTAGCTCGCCGGCTCCATCACCGAACTCGCCCGGCCCTGGCTCAGGCTCCGGACCCGATCCGCGTAGTCGAACAGCCGGGCGAGGGGGACCGTGGCGGTGACTTCGCTCGCCGCGCCGGGGCTGCTGCCGACATCCTCGATCTGCCCGCCGCGGCTCGCCAGGTCGCCGGTGACGTTGCCGAGGAACTCGTCGGGCGTGGTGACGCGCACCTTCATAATCGGTTCGAGCAGGGTGACGTTCCCCTTGGTCGCCTCGCGGTAGGCTTCGACGGCTGCGCGCGTGAAGGCGTCCTCGGTGGACAAAATCGGGCTGAACGACGCGCTCAAGATTTTGGCCTGGACATCCATCATCGGGAAGCCGAACTCGCCGGTCTGGAGCGTGTCGCGCAACCCCTGCTCGGCCGCGTGGCTTAGGAGGTTCGGCAACTCGTCGCCGGTGAGGAAGTTCGTCACCGTCACGGCGTTCGCGGATTTATTGTTCGTGAACTCGACCTTCAACTTCGCGTACACTTCGCGCAGCCCGATTTGCGTGACTTCGACTTCGCTAGTGAACGGCGAGGTCAGCGTCTCGCGGTAGCTCACGCGCGGCTTGCCGACGCGCACTTTGAGGCGGAAATCCCGTTCGAGCCGGTGTTTTTTGACTTCGAGGTGCAGCGTCCCCATGCCGCTCATCAGTGTCTGGCCGGTGTCCTTGTCCGCCTTCACCTGGAACGTCGGGTCTTCGAGTTGCAGCATCGCCAGCGCGCCGGTGAGCTTATCTTTGTCGCCGCCCGACTCGGGTTCGATACTCTGGCTTACCACCGCCTCGGCGAATTGAATCGACTCTAAAACAATCGGGTGCGCCGTATCACACAGGGTGTCGCCCGTCGCGCTGTCTTTGAGGCCGATGACCGCGACGATATCCCCGGCCGGCGCGGTCTCGACCTCTTCGAGTCCCCGGTTGGGGTCGGCATGCACGTGGAACAACTTGGCGATGTTTTCCTTGACATCCTTGCCCGAGTTGAACGCGCGCGAGTTGGGCTTCAACACGCCCGAATACACTCGAATGAAGAAGCGGTGCCCGTTGGGGTGCCACGCCGCCTTGAACACCAGTCCGCAGAACGGCTCCTTGGGGTCGGGCTTGCGCGACTCGGTTTTGCCGGGGTTCTTGGGGTTCGCGCCCGTCACCGCCGCCCGGTCGAGCGGACTCGGCAGGTAGAGCGTCACCGCGTCCAACAGCGGCTGAATGCCAATATGTTCGCGCCCGCTGCCGCAGAGCACGGGGTAGATTTTACGCGCGAGGGTCTGCTCGCGCACCAGTTGCCGCACCTTGGCCGGTTCCGGCGTCTGGCCCTCGAGGAGCGCGGTGGTAATATGGTCCGCATCATCGTACTGAGTCAGCGCGTCGAACAGGTTCTCGCGCGCTGCCTGCACGAGTTCGAGTTCCGCCTCGGGGATGCTATCGCGCCGCACCGTGCGGCCGTAGTCGCCGGCGTCGAAATAAATCGCCTGCTGCTCGATAATATCAATCACGCCGACGAACGGGTGGCCGCTGTCCTTGGGTGACCCCGCGCCGATGGGGATGACCACCGGCACCGGCCGGCCCTGCGACGCGACATCGGGAGTGAGGCGCTCCACGACGGTTTTCACCGCGTTGGCGAAGTTCGCCCCGACCACGTCCATTTTGTTAATGAACACCACTCGCGGTACGCCGTACTTATTCGCCTGCCGCCACACTGTTTCGGACTGCGCCTCGACGCCCTTCTGGCCGTCGAACACCACCACCGCGCCGTCGAGCACGCGCAGCGCGCGCTCGACCTCGGCGGTGAAGTCAACGTGCCCCGGCGTGTCGATTAAGTTGATACTGTAGCCGTTCCACGACAGCGGCACGCACGCGCTATAAATCGTGATGCCGCGCTGCTGCTCCTCTTGGTCGTAGTCGGTGGTAGTCGTCCCCTCGTCCACGCCGCCGAGTTTGTGCATGGCGCCGGAATAATATAGCAAGTGCTCGGACGTGGTCGTTTTGCCCGCGTCGATGTGGGCGATCACGCCGAGGTTACGGATCAGTGCGAGATTGGTTGCGGACGACTTGGCCATGACCCGAACTCGCGGCGGGGAAGGGGAAAAGCGAAAACAGTTTAGCCGCAGAGGCGCAGAGAGCGCGGAGAGAAAACGGGGAAAGAGGGTTTTGTTCGGAAAACAAAAACACTCTGCCCCGGTCTTCTCTCCGCGCCCTCTGCGCCTCTGCGGCTATAGGTTCCGTTGTGTGTCTGGCTACCAGGCGAAGTGGCTGAACGCCTTGTTGGCCTCGGCCATCTTGATGGTCTGCTCGCGCTTGGCCATCGCCTCGCCCTCGCGACGGTACGCTGCCATCAGCTCGTCGGCGAGGCGCAGGTACGTCGGCCGGCCGGACTTCGAGCGAATCGCTCCGATGATCCAGCGAATTGAGAGCGACTGCTGGCGCTGCGGGCGCACTTGCATCGGCACCTGGTAGTTCGCCCCGCCGACCCGGCGACTGCGCACTTCGAGCGACGGTTTGACGTTCTCGATTGCGCCCTTGAACACTTCGATCGGGTCGATGTCCGGCATCCGCTTCTTGATCTGGTCCATCGCGTCGTAGAACACGCGCGTGGCGGTCGCCTTCTTGCCGTCGTGCATGATGCAGTTGATGAACTTGCTCGCCAACAGCGATTGGTACCGCGTGTCGGGCTTCAGGGTGTCGATGCTGGCAGTGCGCTTACTTGTGCCCACGGGTTACTTGCCTTCCTTCTTCGAGCCGTACTTCGAGCGGGCCTGTTTGCGATCCGACACACCCTGACTGTCGAGCACCCCACGCACGATGTGGTAGCGCACACCCGGCAAGTCGCGGACCTTGCCGCCGCGCACCAGCACGATGCTGTGTTCCTGCAAGTTGTGCCCCTCGCCGCCGATGTACGCGGTGACCTCGACGCCGGTGGAGAGCCGCACGCGGGCCACCTTCCGCAGCGCCGAGTTCGGCTTCTTGGGGGTCATGGTCTTGACGACCGTGCACACGCCGCGCTTCTGGGGGCAGCCCTCCATCGCGGGGTGGCGCGACTTGGAGTGCTGCGGCGTGCGCGGCGTCTTGACTAGCTGGTTGATCGTCGGCATTCGCTCGCCTCGGGGCACTTCGACCGGAACCTGCATTGAAGCAGATTCGGCGCCGCTGTAAAGGGGACTTTTCCGCACGCCCGCCCGGTTACACCAGCCCTGCTGCCACGTTGCGCCCCACGGTCGGCGGGGGCAGGGGCCGGCCGTCACTCCTAAAGATCGCCAGCCAGTCCTCCCACGATCGCGTACAACTCGCGGTACACCTCGACTTCATCGTCGCCGTGACAGCAAGGCCCAATCACACCAGGGCACTGGCCGACGAACGCGACATCGGCGTCGGACCACCCCACAATCTTGACGTAGCGCGCCGCGTCGGTCATGAGCAACTCCGCTCGGCAGGCCCACGGACGCAGGCCCAAAACGCCGCGAGGCGGGCCATTACGGCCCGCCTCGCATTGAACTTCACTGCCGCCGCGCGGGCCAACCTACTCCGCCGCCGCCATCTCCGGCTGCTGCGAGTATCCGTACTGCGAGTCCGGCATATTGATCCGCACCTCGGCCGAGTTGTGCACGTTGAACCCCGTGCCCGCCGGGATCAGGTGCCCGAGGATCACGTTTTCCTTCAGCCCCACCAAGTAGTCCACCTTGCTCGCCAAAGCGGCCTCGGTTAGCACCTTAGTCGTCTCCTGGAACGACGCGGCGCTGATGAAGCTGTCCGACTGCACGGCCGCCTTGGTGATGCCCAACAACTGCACGCTGCTGGACGCCATTTTCGGCGTCTCAAACGTCGGCAGCCCACGGCGGTGGCCATTGGCCGCTTCGAGTGCCGCACGCTCCTCCTCGAACGCATCCCGCGTCACGATTTGGCCCTCGCGGAAGCTCGACGTGGCCGGCTTGACGATCTTCACGCACTCGTTGACCAGGCGGTCGTTGATCTCCCGGAACGCGAACTTGTCCATCACCAAGCCCGGCAAGAGGCCCGTGTCGCCCATCTCCTCGACCTTCACCTTGCGCAACATTTGCGCGACGATGATCTCGAGGTGCTTGTCGTCAATGTCCACGCGCTGCAGCCGGTAAACGGTTTGCACCTCGCGCACCAAGTAATCCTGCACGGCGTCTGCGCCCGACACCGCCAGGATGTCGTGCGGCACCAGTGGGCCGAACACCAAAGGCTCCCCGGCCTTCACGTACTCCTCGGGCTGCACCCGAATCTGCGCGCCCGCCGGGACTTGGTGTTCCTTCTCGTCCCCGATCGGCACGCCGTCGTCGGTGACGGGCTGAACCCAGACGATGCGCTTGCCGCGCTTCTTGGTCGGGTCGTGCCGCACCTTGCCCGACACCGTGGCCATGACGGCCGGGTTACGCGGGCGGCGCGCCTCGAACAGTTCGGTCACGCGCGGCAACCCGCCGGTGATGTCCTGCGTCTTGGCGACCTCGCGCGGCATCTTGGCGAGCAACGTGCCCGCCGAAATTTGCTGCTTGTCGATCACCTGCAGGTTAGCTTTTTCGGGGATCGCGTAGGCCTTCAGGATGTTGCCCCGCGCGTCCTCGATCTGGATAATCGGGTGCAGGTCGCCCCGGTGCTCCATGATCGTGTAGCGGTCCACGCCCGTCACCACGTCGCGCTCGCGGCGGACGGTCTCACCCTCCTTGATATCGACCCAGCGCACGCGCCCGGCCTCGTGGCTAATAATCGGGATCGAGTGCGGGTCCCACTTGCACAGCACCTGCCCGGCCTCGATGGTGGCGCCATCTTCCACCAAGAGTTCGGTGCCGTTCGGGACGTTGAACTTGTCCACGATCGGCCCGCCCGCCTGGCGCAGCATCAGCAACTCCCCGGTTTGCGACAGCGCGACGCGCTGCCCCTGGTCGTTGACGACGACCGTGATGCGCTCGTACTGCACCACGCCGGCCTTCTTGGCCTTGTGCTCGCTGTCGGCCGCACTCTTGCCCGTCACCACGCCGCCGAAGTGGAACGTGCGCATCGTGAGCTGGGTTCCCGGCTCGCCGATACTTTGTGCGGCAATAATCCCGCCCGCCATGCCCTCTTCGACCAGCCCGCCGCTGGAGAGGTCCATGCCGTAGCACAGCCGGCAAATGCCGAGCGACGCCTGGCACGTCATCGGGCTGCGCACCGTGATCTTGTCCAGACCGAGACGCTCGATGAGCCGCGCCTTGTCGGGCGAGATCATCTCGTTCTCCTCGACGATCGCCTCGTTGGTAGTCGGGTGGTGGATCGTGTTCCGGCTCACCCGTCCACGAATCGCGTCATACAACGGCCGGTCGATCTCCTCGCCCTTGTACATAATCCCCTTGGTGATGCCCTGCGTGGTGCCGCAGTCGTAAGTCGTGATGACCACGTTCTGCGCCACGTCGGCCAGCTTGCGGGTGAGGTACCCCGAGTCGGCCGTCTTCAAGGCCGTGTCCGCCAAGCCCTTCCGCGCCCCGTGCGTGCTGGAGAAGTATTCCAACACCGTGAGGCCTTCGCGGAAGTTCGACTTGATCGGCGTCTCGATGATCTCGCCCGAGGGCTTGGCCATCAGACCCCGCAGGCCCGCCAACTGCCGAATCTGCTCGATGCCGCCCCGCGCGCCCGAGTGGGCCATCAGGTAGATGGGGTTCAGGTACGGCACCACGCGGCCGAACTCGTCGGGCCGGCGGTCGGCCGCGAGTTCAATCATCAACTGCTTGGTGATTTTGTCGCGCGCCTGGTTCCACATCTCAATGGTCTTGTTGTACCGCTCCTGCTCGGTGGTCAGACCCTTCTCGAAAGTCTTGCGCAGCTTCTCGACATCCTTGTCGGTGGCGCGCAAAATCTCGTCTTTGGCCTCGGGCGTTTTGAGGTCGCTCGACGCGAACGAAAGCCCCGACTTCGTAGACTCGCGGAAGCCGATCTCCTTCATGCGGTCGAGCAAACTAATCGTCGCGCGCCGGCCCAGCAGTTGATAGCAGTCGGCGATGATGCGTGACAAGTATTTGCCCGACAGAGCGAGGTCGTAGAACGCCATGCGCCGGTCGAGAATATCGTTGAAGATGACGCGCCCCACGGTGGTGCGCACCAGCCCGTTCGGCTTCCGCTCGATCTCTTCCGCGACGAGTCCGCCCCGCTCGGTCTTGGTCTCGGAGATGAACTTCTTCACCTGCGGCAAGCGCACCTGAATGCGCGCGTGCAGTCCCAAGCGGCCCTCGGCGTGCGCCTGGAACACTTCGCCGGTGGAGTGAAAAATCATCCCCTCGCCCGGCTCGACCTTCTCGCCCTCCTCGCCCCGGCTCGCCGTCACCCAGTAGCAGCCCATCACGATGTCTTGGCTGGGGGTAATAATCGGGTTGCCGTTGGCCGGGCTGAAGATGTTGTTCGTACTCATCATCAGCACATACGCCTCGACCTGCGCCTCGATCGAGAGCGGCAGGTGGACGGCCATCTGGTCGCCGTCGAAGTCGGCGTTGAACCCCTTGCACACCAAGGGGTGAATGCGGATCGCGTTCCCCTCGATCAGCACCGGCTCGAACGCCTGAATGCCCATGCGGTGGAGCGTCGGCGCCCGGTTGAGCATCACGGGGTGGTTCTTGGTGACTTCCTCGAGGATGTCCCAAACCTGGTCGTCCTTGCGCTCGAGCATTTTCTTCGCGGACTTGATCGTGTCGGCGTGCCCGAGTTCCTTCAGCCGCCGAATAATAAACGGCTGGTACAGCTCGAGCGCAATCTTCTTCGGCAAGCCGCACTGGTGCAACTTCAACTCCGGCCCGACGACGATCACCGACCGCGCCGAGTAGTCAACCCGCTTACCCAAGAGGTTCTCGCGGAAGCGCCCCTGCTTGCCCTTAATCATGTCCGTGAGCGACTTCAGCGGCCGGTTCGAGCTACCCAGCACCGGGCGCTTGCAACGGTTGTTGTCGAATAGCGCATCCACCGACTGCTGCAACATCCGCTTCTCGTTGCGCACGATCACCTCGGGCGCGTTGAGGTCCACCAGCTTCTTGAGCCGGTTGTTGCGGTTGATGATGCGGCGGTACAAGTCGTTCAAGTCCGACGTGGCGAAGTTGCCACTGTCGAGCAGCACCAGCGGCCGCAAGTCCGGCGGGATCACCGGAATGCAGTCGAGAACCATCCACTCGCACTTGTTGCTGCTGTCGCGCAGACTCTCCACCGTTTTGAGGCGCTTGACCAACTCCTTGGTCCGCTGCTTCGACGCCTTCTCGCCGCGCAGCGTCTCCTTTTCGAGGCGCTCGCGCAAGTCCTTGCTGATGTCCACCAAGTTAAGCTTTTCGAGCAGCTTTTTGATGGCCTCCGCGCCCATATCGACTTCAAAACTATCACCGTGCTCCGCGCGGTAGTGCCGGTACTCGTCCTCGGTGAGCAACTGCCGCTCTTTGAGCGCAGTCTCGCCCGGATCGATGACTACGTACTCCTGGAAGTAAATAATCTTTTCCAGCGAGCTAGTCTTCATGTCCAGCAGGGTGCCAAGGCGCGACGGCATCGCCTTGAAGAACCAGATGTGTACGACCGGCGCGGCCAACTCAATATGGCCCATGCGCTTCCGCCGGACGCGGCTATGCGTCACCTTCACGCCGCAGCGGTCGCAGATCATCCCCTTGTACTTCATCCCGCGGTACTTGCCGCAGGTGCACTCCCAGTCCTTCTCCGGCCCGAAGATGCGCTCGCAGAACAGGCCGTCTTTTTCCGGCCGGTAGGTCCGGTAGTTGATGGTTTCGGGCTTCTT
>CAXTPM010000068.1:13404-14094 GCA_964245865.1 uncultured Fimbriiglobus sp.
GTCGTAGCTGCCGGTCTCGGCAGCGGCAGCGGCGGCGGCGGCGCTCATATGTCGTCCCCGGGTGTCGGGTGGAATGTGTAGGTGTGCGGTGGGCGAAGCCCAGGGACGGCCGTCCCTGGGCTTTCGGGGGTAACAGCTACCGACCTAGACCCGCTTCTTTTCCAACTGCATGTTCAGCCCCAGCCCGCGGATCTCGTGCGTTAGCACGTCGAAGCTGGCCGGGGTGCCGGCCTCTAGGGTGTTCTCCCCCTTGACCATGCTTTCGTAGATTTTGGTCCGGCCCTCCACGTCGTCGGACTTCACCGTGAGCAGCTCCTGCAAGATGTACGCGGCCCCGTAGGCCTCCAGCGCCCACACCTCCATCTCGCCGAACCGCTGGCCACCAAAGCGCGCCTTGCCGCCGAGCGGCTGCTGGGTGATGAGGCTGTACGGCCCGGTCGCCCGGGCATGCACCTTGTCATCGACCAAGTGGTGCAGCTTGAGCATGTACAGGTAGCCGACGGTGACGGGCTGCTCGAACCGCTCGCCGGTCCGCCCGTCGTACAGGATGCTCTTGCCGGTGTCCGGCAGCCCGGCCTCCTTGAGCACGGCGTGGATTTCCTCCTCGGCCGCCCCGTCGAACACCGGCGTCACCGCCTTGAACCCGAGCCGGGACGCCGCGAACCCCAGGTGCGTCTCCAGAATCTGGCC
>CAXTPM010000069.1:0-2603 GCA_964245865.1 uncultured Fimbriiglobus sp.
TAACTCGCCGTCGGCTCGGCCACCGCGATGCCCGCGATCGGCAGCCGGCCGTTGGAGTTGTCCAGGAACAGCCCGGAGTACGCCGGCGACGCCGCCAGCAGGCGCGCGTGGTAGTCGCCCGCCCACGCCGCCACGGCCGGGGAACTCGGGTTCAGCGCGAAGCGCATCTGCCCGTAGTAGGGGTAGAACAGACGCGACTCGTAGGCGAACTTCGCGTCCATCCCTGGGGCGCGGTTGGCGTACTCGGCCGCGCTCAGCGCCCCGTCGCCGTCGCGGTCGGCGGCTGCGTCGAACGCGGGGATCGTCCCGCTCGCGGCCCCGCCGGCGTTCACGTAGTCGCGCCCGGAAATGCGCCCCGCCACGGGCGCCGCCGACCCGGCGGGGGCCGAGGTGGTGCGGATTCGCACGGCGTACAGCGGGGCGTTGGCCGGGCCGCTCGCCACCCAGTTCGCGGGGGCGTCGAAGGTGATGGTGCCGGAGCGGGCGAAGTTGCCGGTGGTGTCGCCCAGCAGCCGCAGCGGCGCCCACGCCGTGATGTTCCCCGCCGCGTCACGTGCGGTCGGGTACTCGACCACCCCCGCCCAGCCGGCCGACGCGCCCCGAAGCAGGGCGAGGTTGACCTCGCCGAACTTCTCGGGGTACGCGACCGCCAGTTGGGCGCCGGCCCCGCCGAACTCCACCCCGGCGATGCCGCCCTTCGCCGCGCCGGTGAGATCGACCTGCCCCGGCGTGAGGGTCGGCGTCGCCCCCGCCGGGCCGCGCGCCACCGCCCAGAACTCCGAAACCGGCTTGGAACTCGGGCTGCTGCCCGTGAACGCGGTCGGCTTGGTGACGTGGTAGAACGCCGCCTCGCGGTCGGCCCCGGTGCGCCCGGCGTAGGCGAGCCAGTCCTGCAGCAAGCCTTCGTAGAGGTTCGAGACGTTCGAGTAGAGGAACTGCGGCGTGGCCGGCGAGACCTGCGCGATCGTGGCCGCGTACTGCGGGTTGGCGACGACCAGATCGACGGAATCCCTCAGCCGGTCCCGCTCGAACGCGCCCAGCGGGTTGCCGCTGTAGGCGAGCGCGGCGATGCGGATGTGGGCGTAGTGGCGCGGCACGACCGGGCGACTCGGGGCGCCCGACGCTGCGTTGACCACCGTCGCGGTGACACTCGCCGAGGCCGCGTCGCCGTCGTCGGTGAGCGCGCGCACCGCGAAGACGTGCGGGCCGTTGGCCAGCCGCGTCGTGTCGAAACTGTAACTGCCGCCGGGCCTGGTTTGGGTGGCCCGCAGCACCCCGTCGATGCGGTACTCGACGCGCACTACCCGCTCGGCCGGGCTGATCGCGGGGCGGACCTCGACCGCGCCCGAGACGGCGGTGAGGGGCTGCGACAGTGTGAGCGAAACTTGCGGCGCGGCCGAGGGGTCGGCGGCACTCGCGGCGAAGTCGTCCAGCCGCACCGCCCCCGCCGCGCCGCTCCCGCGCACCACGCCGACCTGCCCAGCGGCCGTGATCGCCGAGTCGGTCGCCGCGACGGCCGGCTGCGGGGCGGCGTCGAACGCGCCCTCGGCGGTGAGGTAGTCGCCGGTGTCGAGGCGCCGCACGAGTGCCCGGAGTTGACTGCCGCTCGCCACGAGCGTCACGTTCAGCCAGACATTGCTGAGATACGATGCCGACTTGACACTCCCTAGCTTGGACTCGATGCCGTTCACGACCTTCGAGATCGTCACCTCGACGCCGCGCACGACGGAGGCGGCGTAGTAGCTCGACTGCGCGGTGCCGAGGCCCGAGCCGCGGATCAGGACGCCGGCGGGGACGAGCGAGTCGGCCAGCACATTAGCGCCCGCCCGCGCGTCGGCCGGCAGCGGCTCAGCCACCCAGGCCCGCGCGGCGGTGCGACTCGTGCCAGTCGCCACCAGCGCGCTGCCGGGGCTAGTGCTCGCCCCCGCGCCCGCCCCGAACCCCGCCGAGCCGTCGGACGACCAGCCCGCCCACCCGGCCGGGAGCCGGCCGGCGGCGGTCGCGTCGAACGACTCGCTAATCGCAACGGCCGGCGGCGACTGCACTTCGAGCTTGTCGAAGAACGCCATCCCCGCCCCGCCGGGGCGCCGGCCGACGCCGACCGCGCCGTCAACGGCCGGCAGTGTCGGCTTCGCGGTCAGCGCCGTTGCCGGGGCCGACTGCCAGGCGCCGGACGTGCTCAGGAATTGCCCAGTGTCGGAGCGCGTCAGAGTCGCCGCCAGCCCGGCGGCGGTCGAGCGAAGTCCCAGCGTCAGCCAGGTGTTCCCCGCCGGCGCGACCGCGAGCGTGGCAAGGGTGGTGCGGGTGTCGCCGTTGACCTCGACCAGACTCAGGCTGCGCCCGCTGGCGCCGACGACGGCGGCGACGTAGGTTCCGCTCGGGGCGGCGAGATTTCGGCCCTGGATCAAAAGCTCCACCGGCGTCGGGGCGTCGGAGCGGACTTGCACCGTGGCGGGCGCACTCGCCGGGTAGCTGCCGCCGAGCCAGGCGCGCGAGTCGGCGTTCGCCGGGCCGCTGAAGACGGGTCTGAACATGGAAGCGGTCTGGGCCATCGGCCGCGATGCAGTCATGGTCGTGGACGCCAACGCCCTGGCCGAGGTACC
>CAXTPM010000069.1:2613-3433 GCA_964245865.1 uncultured Fimbriiglobus sp.
GCCGCCGAGCCAGGCGCGAGAATCGGCGTTCGCCGGGCCGGTCGAGCCGAGGGCTTGAACGCCGTCGGAGGCGGTGATGCGGGAGGTGATGTAGTCGCCCAGCCCCCAGCTCGAAAAGCCGGCCGGGGCGAACGGCACGCGCACCGCCTCGAACGACTCGCTCACGAGGGCGGCGGGGACCGAGCGGTCTTCCAAACTGGTGAGCGAGAGGCGAACCGGGGTCGGGCGCGACGGCATGGGGCGACTCGGGGTGTCGGCCGCGATTTCGCGCACTTTCGCGCGCAAGTCTCGCGGCGGCGGGCGTTCTGGCTCCCACAGGGGTGCGTCGAGTTTAGCGCCGGCCTGAAGTTCAGGCGCGGACAAAAATCCGACTTCGACTGAAGTCGGGCCGAGGTGCGGCGCAGCGATGCGGCCAACCGGACTCGCTTGCCTAGGGTTCCAACGACGCCCCGGCTTCGCCGACCCGCACGACCCGCAGAGTCGGCATGCGAATCTCCGCCTCGACCGGGTGCCCGGCCAGCACCACCACCCGGTCGCCCGACTCGACCGCGCCGGCGTGGAAGGCGTCTCGCACCGCCGCGACCATCCGGCCGTCGCCTGGTCGCACGGGGGCCATCCGCACCGCGCGCACGCCCCACACGAGGGCCAGGCGGCGCACGACTTCCTCGGTTGGCGCCGGCGCAATGATGAGCGCGGCCGGGCGGTAGCGCGCGAGCATCCGCGCGGTGCGCCCCGAGAGGGTCGGCGTGACGATCGCCTTCGCCCCGACCTCCGACGCGAGCCGGCACGCGGCCAGCGAGAGCGAATCCTCGATGCTGTC
>CAXTPM010000069.1:3443-13989 GCA_964245865.1 uncultured Fimbriiglobus sp.
CGGCGCCGGGGGCGTGGCGGCGAGGAACCCAGGGTGCGCGCCGGCGATGTGCGCCTCGGCCTCCTCGGCGATCTTGGCCATCATCTCGACACTTTCCACTGGGTACAGCCCGACGGCGGTTTCGCCGGAGAGCATCACCGCGTCGGTGCCGTCGTAGATGGCGTTGGCCACGTCGGAGACTTCGGCGCGCGTCGGCCGGGGTTTGGACTGCATGCTGTCGAGCATCTCGGTCGCGGTGATGACCGGTTTGCCGGCGAGGCGCGCGAGCGCGATTAACCGCTTTTGTACCGTCGGCACCTGTTCCAATGGGGTTTCGACGCCCAAGTCGCCGCGCGCGACCATCACGCCGTCGAAGGCGTCGATGATGGCGGCGGCGTGGCGGACGGCCTCGGGGCGCTCCATCTTGGCCAGCACCGGCAGCCCGGCGAGTCCGACATCCGACGCGGCGGCGCGCAGCTCGTCGGCGGCGCCGGGGCCGCGCACGAACGACAGCGCCAACCAATCGACCCCGGCCTTGGCGGCGACGGCGAGCGCCCTGCGGTCGCGGTCGGTGACGGCGGGGATCGACAGCGGGCTGTCGGGCAGGTTCAGCCCCTTGTTGGGCAGCAGGTCGCCGCCGACCGACACGACCGCTTCGAGGCGCCCGCCGACTAGTTGCCCGGCCACCAGGCGCAGGCGCCCGTCGTCCAGGAGCATGCGGTCGCCAGGGCGAATGTCGGCGAGGACTTCGGGTTCGGTGATGGCGATGTCGCCCGGTTCGGCGGTCGTGCCCGCTTGCAGGAACCGCAGCGTCTGGCCGACTTCGAGCGCGCGCTTCTCCCGGATCAAGACGCGCAGCTTCGGCCCCGGCAGGTCGGCGAGGACCGCCACCGGAAGCCCGAGTCCGGCGGCGACCTCGCGCAAGCTGGCCACGCGCCCCAGGTGGCTCGCCTCGTCGCCGTGGCTGAAGTTGACGCGCGCGACATTGACGCCCGCGACGAGGAGGCGGCGCAGCACGTCCGGCGGGTCGGTGGCGGGGCCGAGCGTGGCAACGAGCTTGGTGCGGCGCATCGGGGGACTCAGGTGGAAGGATGTCGCCGCAGGGACGCAGAGACCGCACAGGTAAGATAGGAGGAAGAGTCTCAGCCTTCGGAACCAAAAGTCTTCTCCCGGTTTCCTCTTTGCGCTCTCCGCGTCTCTGCGGCGAAAACTCTTCGTCTTCCGCCCCCACCGTACTACGCTATCTAGCGCCCGCCCCGACGCCCCCGCCGAGCCGCCCCGATGATGCCCCCTCTTGCCCCCGACGCCCCGGATCGCGTCTGCGTGGTCATCGGCCGCACGCGGCACAAGATGATGCAACTGGAACTGGAGGAGTCGGTGAAGCGCGGCGCGAAGTTCCTCGAACTGCGCCTCGACTTCCTCGCCAAAGCGATCGATTTTACGCGCCTCGCCGGGTTCAAGCGCGTGCCGTGGCTGGCGACCGTGCGGCGCGCGGCCGACGGCGGGCGCTACGGCCGGCCGGAGTCGGAGCGGCTGACGATCCTGCGGCAGTGCATTGCCGGCGGGCACTTCGAGTGGGTCGATCTCGAAGCCGACGTTGCCGGCGCGATCCGCCGCTTCGGCAGTGTTAAGCGGCTGATTAGCCACCACGACTTCAAGCAGACGCCCGACGACCTGGGCGAAATCTACAAGCGGATGCTCGACCTCGACGGCGACTGCTACAAGCTCGCCGTCACCGCCAACACCCCGCGCGACTGCGCGCGGGTGCTGGAACTGCTGCGGGGCGCGCCGAAGCCGACCATCGCGTTTTGCATGGGCGACATCGGCTTCCCGACGCGGCTCCTCAGCCTGAAGTACGGTAGCCCCTGGACCTACGCGGCGTTCAACCGCGAGCGCGGCCTGGCGCCCGGCCTGCCGACGTTCGACGAGTTGCGCACCACCTACCCCGCCCACCGCATCGGCCCGAACACCAAGGTGTTCGGCCTGCTCGGCGACCCCGTGGCGCACAGCTTCAGCCCCCTGGTGCATAACCGCGCGTTCGCCGAAATGAACGAGGACGCGATGTACCTGCCGTTCCGCGCGCCGCCGGGGCAACTTGCCGAGACCCTGGCCGCGTACCAGACGGTTCCGGTCGAGGGGTACAGCGTCACCATCCCGCACAAAGAAGAAGCCGCGAACCTGGCTGCGGAGCGCGAGCCGTTCGTGGAGACCTCGGGCGCGGCCAACACCCTGGTGCGGCACGCCGACGGCCGCTTCCGGGCGCACAACACCGACGGCCGCGCGGCGCTCGAAGCTTACGAGGACCGCGAGACGCCCGCCCAGCGTGCCGACCCCGACGAGCCGGCCCCGACGAGTCTGGCCAACGCCGACCTGTTCGCCGGCACGTCGCTCTCGAGCGCGGCCCCGGCCGACGGCGGCAACCCGCCCCCCCCTCCACCGGCGCCGGCGAAGTCGGACAAGCACTTCGTGCTGATCCTGGGCGCCGGCGGCGCGGCGCGCGCGGTGGCGCTGGCGTTCATCCAGAACGGCGCGGCGGTCACGGTGACGAGCCGCGACCCGGCGCGGGGGCAGAAACTCGCCGCCGACCTCGGGTGCAAGTCGTGCGACTGGGCGGCGCGGCACAACCAGATCAGCACCGACATCCTGGTGAACTGCACCCCCGTGGGCATGCACCCCAAGACCGGCGAGGCGCCGATCCACGCCAGCTTCCTCAAGCCCACGCTGACGGTGTTCGAGACGATCTACCACCCCGAGCAAACCATGCTCGTCCGCGAGGCCAAAGAGCGCGGCTGCACGGTAGTCAGTGGTGTGGAGATGTTTGTGCGGCAGGCCGCGCGTCAGTTGGAACTGTTCACCGGCGAGCAGCCGACCTTGGAACCGATGCGGCGGCTGGTGCGCAAGGCGCTCTCGCCCCTCACCAAAGCCCTCGACGACGAATGACGCGGCAAGTCGTCCTCGTGGGCCTGCGCGGCAGCGGCAAGTCGAGCGTCGGCCGGCTGGTCGCCGCGCAATTGGGCTGGCCGTTCGCCGACACCGACGAGCTGGTCGAAGCGAGGACCGGGCGGTCGGCGGCGGACATCATCACCGGCGACGGGATGCCGGCGTTCCGGGCGCGTGAAGTGGCGGCGCTGGCCGAGGCGCTCGGCCGCACGCCCCTGGTGCTGGCAACCGGCGGCGGGGCAGTGCTGCTCCCCGAGAACCGCGCCGCCATCCTGAGTGTGCCGCCGCCGGAGCGGCTGGTGGTCTGGCTCGACGCGCCGCCGGAGGTGCTGGCGGCGCGGTTCGAGGGGAACTGGCGCGCGATCCGGCCGGCGCTCACCGAACTGCCGTTGGTCGAGGAGTTGGCGCAGACGAGGAGCGAGAGGGCGGGGCTGTACGCCGAGGTGGCCTCGCTAAAGTTGGACGCGGCCGGGGGAGTGGGGGCGGTGGTGGAGGGCGTGCTCGGCAACCTCCCCCCCCCTCCCCCCTCTCCTTCTGGGAGAGGGGGGTGAGCGCGCTCCACTGCCTCGAACAGTGGTGTGCTTCTGCTCGAACTCCGTTGCCACCTCCCGAGTACGGTCCTCCTCCTCTCCTCCTGGGAGAGGGGGCCGGGGGGTGAGGTCTCTTGGCCGGCCGGCGGCACTCGTCTATAACACCCCCGCCCCCTCGCCCCGAGTCACATCACCATGCCCTGGTGGTTCCACGCCCCGCCGATTGTCTGGTGCCTGTGGGTGTTCGCCCTCGGCCTGATCGTCGGCAGCTTTCTGAACGTGGCGGTCGCGCGGCTGCCGGCGGGCAAGAGCATCGCCTGGCCGGGGTCGCGCTGCTTCACCTGCCTCTCGCCCTTGCGGGCGCTCGATAACCTGCCGATTATTGGCTACCTGCGTTTGCGGGGGCGCTGCCGGTTCTGCGGGGCGTCGTTCTCGTCGCGCTACCTGTGGGTCGAACTGAGTACCGGGCTACTGTTCCTGGCACTGTTCGCGGTGGACGTGCTGAGCTTCATGAGGGACGGCCCGGCGTGGCTCTCGCCGTGGTACCCGGCGCCCGGACTGGAGTTCTCGCTGTTCGGAGGGGCGCTGCCGCCGCTGCGGTGCTGGGTGGTGTTCCTCAGTCACGCCGCCGTCGCCACGCTCTTGCTGTGCGCCGCGCTGATCGATGCCGAGCACTTCGTGATCCCGCCGAGTATCACGTATTTGGGCGCGCTCGCGGGCGTCGTCGTCTCGACACTCGCGCCGTGGCCGGGGCCGAGCGCGCCGCCTGCGCCGAACCCCAAGTACGTGGCCGGGGCGCCGTGGTTTCTGGCCGACGCGCTGACCGCGCCGATCCCGCAGGCGATCATGCCCTGGCCGGTGTGGGGTCCGCCCCCCGCGTTCGCCCCGGCGGGGTCGTGGCAACTCGGCCTGCTGAGTAGTCTGGCCGGCGCGGCGGTCGGCACGGGGCTGGTGCGCAGCATTAAGTGGCTGTTCGAGACGGCGATGCGGCGCGAGGCACTCGGCCTGGGCGACGCGGACTTGCTCCTGATGGCCGGCGCGTTCTTCGGCTGGCAGGTCGTGGCGGTCGGGTTCTTCGCCGGGACGTTCTGCGCGCTGGCGTTGCGCCTACCGTTAATGGTGCGGGACGCGGCGCGCGGCAAGGGGCCGGGCGGCGAGATGCCGTTCGGGCCGGGCCTCGCCCTCGGCGTGGTGCTCGTCTGGCTGGCGTGGCCGCTCTTGGCGGATAAAATGCGCGTGCTGTTCGAGCCAACCCTGTTGGGGCTACTCGTCATCGTGATGGCCGTCGGCCTGTTCGCCTCGGGGCTACTCCTGCGGCGCCCGGCCGACCCAAGTGAGGGTGCGGCGTGAGCAGTCGAATCGTGATCGTCGATTACGGCATGGCCAACCTGCGCAGCGTGCAGAAAGCGTTCGAGGCCGTGGGGCACGCCGCGACGATTACCGGCGACCCGGAGGTCGTGGCCGCGGCCGAGCGCGTGGTGCTCCCCGGCGTCGGGGCGTTCCGGGACGCTATCGCTCGGCTGCGCGAAACAGGACTTGCCAAGGCGGTGGCCACCCACGCGCGCGCCGACCGGCCGTTCCTCGGCATCTGCCTGGGGCTGCAACTGCTGCTCACACGCAGCCGCGAGAACGGCACCCACACAGGACTCGACCTGTTCCCCGGCGAGGTGGTGCCGTTCCCGCCGCGCCCTGGGTACAAAGTCCCGCACATGGGCTGGAACACGCTGCGCTTCACCCGCAGCGGTTGCCCGCTGTTCGAGGGACTGCCCCCCGCCCCGGCGGTCTACTTCGTCCACGGCTACTACGCCGCGCCGCTCGACCCCGCGCTCGTGAGCGCCGAGGCCGACTACCCCGCCCCGTTCTGCGCGGCGGTCTGGCGCGGGAACTGCTTCGCCACGCAGTTCCACCCCGAGAAGAGCCAGGCGGTGGGGCTGGCGATGCTGAAGAACTTCGCGGAGTACGCCGCCTGAGTGGGGAAGGGAAAGCGTGTCTCGCGCAACGCCGCCAAGACCGCCAAGGAAGGCACAGCGAAGGTAAGGCAGAATGACTTTGTTTTCCGAACCAAAACTCTTCCCGCCTTCCTTGGCGGTCTTGGCGGCGTTGCGCAAGACCCTCTTCCCCGCCCCCGGACCCTACCCCATGCGGCTGATTCCGCCCGTCACTGCCCTGCTCCTCGCCGCGCTCGTCGGCACCGCCCAGCAGCCGCCCGCGCCGCCGGACTCGCGCACGTTCGAGGGCAAGGCCGGCGCGGTGGCGTGCGTCAGCCCCGCCGCGGCCGACATCGGGGCGGCGACGCTGAAGCGCGGCGGCACGGCGGTCGATGCGGCCGTGGCGGTCGGGTTCGCGCTCGCGGTGAGCTGGCCCGAGGCCGGCAATATCGGCGGCGGCGGCTTCATGCTGGTGCACCCGAAGAACGCCGGGCCGGCGTTCTTCGACTACCGCGAGACCGCCCCGGCCGCGACGACGCCGACGATGTTCGCGGATCGGATCGACTGGACCAGTGCCAAGACTGCCGGGGTGCCGGGGTCGGTGCGAGGGATGGCGCTCGCGCACAAGCGCTTCGGCAAGCTGCCGTGGGCGGACGTGGTGCGCCCGGCGATCAAGCTCGCCGCCGAAGGGTTCGCCGTCACGCCCGCGCTCGCCGGGAGCCTCAACCGCGTGCTGGCCGACAAGCGCGTGACCGATGCCGAGTTCCGCCGCGTGTTCACGAAGCCCGGCGGCGAGTGGAAGGCCGGCGACACGCTGACTCAGCCCGACCTCGCCCGCACCCTCGCTACCATTGCCGAGAGCGGGGCCGACGCGTTCTACGCCGGCGAGTTGGCCGACAAACTTGCCGCCACCATGAGCGCCGCCGGCGGCATCATGACCGCCGCCGACCTCGCCGGCTACCAGGCCAAGGAGCGCGCCCCGGTCGTGGGCCGGTACCGGGGCGTGACGGTCGTGAGCGCCCCGCCGCCGTCCTCGGGCGGACTGGTGCTGCTCTCGATTCTGAGCCAGTTGGAGCGCTTCGACCTCGCCGCGAGTCCGCGCGACTCGGCGCGCACCGCCCATTTGATGGCCGAGGCAATGCGGCGGGCCTACCGCGACCGCGCGGCGAGTTTGGGCGACCCGGACTTCAGCCCGGTGCCCAAGGAGCTGTTCACCCCCGCGCGCGCCCAACGGTTGGGCGAAACCATCGATCCGGACCACGCCACCCCCAGCCTGAGCCTGCTCGGCGGCATCCCGTTCACCCCCGCGCCGCCGGAGAGCGACCAGACCACGCACTATTCGGTGGTGGACCGCGAGGGCATGGCGGTCTCGACCACGACGACCTTGGAGAACAGTTTCGGCTGCCGGGTGGTGGTGCGCGGCGCGGGCTACATTCTGAACAACGAGATGACCGACTTCAACCACCGCCCCGGCGTCACCGACGCCGCCGGCCGCATCGGCACCCCGCCGAACGCGGCCGCGCCGGGGAAGCGCATGCTCAGCTCGATGTGCCCAACCATTCTTGCCAAAGACGGCGTACCAACACTCGTGACGGGCAGCCCCGGCGGTCGCACGATCCCGAACACGGTCGCCTGCGTCGTCGTCAGCGCCACCGACTACAAGATGACGCCCCGGCAGGCGGTCGATGCCCCGCGCTCGCACCACCAGTGGTTCCCCGACGAACTGAGCGTCGAAGCCCTGCCCGCCGAGACACTCGCCGAGTTGCGGCGACTCGGTCACAAGGTGGCGGTACGGAAGCAGGGCGACGCGCACACGATCGCCATCGACCCGGCCACGGGGGCGGTGACAGCGGTGGCCGATGGCCGCTTGGACGGCGCGGCGCGGGGGGAGTAGAATCGGTGCGGTGCTCGGTCCCGCGGAGATGCCGATGAAGCGCGCGCTCGACCTGCTCGAGGCCGCCGAGATCGCCGACCCTTCCGCGCGCCGTGGGACGACATGAGGGGCACCGACCGCATCCGCTTCTGCGCCGAGTGCCGGCAGTCGGTCCACGACCTGTCGGCTTTCACCCGCGCCGAAGCCCTACACCTGCTCGACACCTCCAGCGATGTGTGCGTGCGACTCGCGCGCCGCGGCGACGGCACCGTCGTCACGCGGGGTCGCCGAACAGCAAGGCGGGTCGCGGCGGCGCTGGCGGCGTGCTTCGGGATGGCGGGCGTAGTCGGGTGCGGCGAGGAGCCGAAGCAGTTCCAGGGCAAGATATCCGTACCGGCGCCGGGCGTCAAACCCGCGCCGGACGGGGCTGGGCACTAGGCTCCGGCGGGAACGAGTTCCTCGAACCGCACAACGTGGGCGAGCGCCAAGTGTTCGAGGGTTTCGAGCACCCCTCGCGCTTGCCGAGCGGCAGGACGACGCGGGCTGGGTAGACGCGGCACTCGTCGGGGTGCATCACGTCGCGCGAGCGGCCGTCGCTGCCGTGAATGCGGAACGGCCGGAACGGCCTCACGAGCAACAGTTCCCGGATGTCATCTGGCGTCACCGCTGGCCCCCGAAGTGGTCGTGGGCGCCTCGACCGGTCCCCGAGTCCAGCCGGCGCGGGGCGCCAGGGTGTCCCCGTTGTCGATGGCCTCCAGGCGGACGATCTCGTCGAGCGGCACGCGATCCGGGGTTCGCGGATCGACGCCGACTGGCAGCGGCATGAGTACCCCCGACCACGTCACCATGAACTCGTGCTGGTAGCGGACTTCCCGCACCGCCCCGTCGCGCGTGTGGACGCGGAAGGGCCGGAACGGCTCGGCTCGAACTACGGCAATCATTTCGTGCGGCGACATCGCATACCCTCCTGTTACGAATCGTACCCGCCCGGAATCGGCAGCACTAGCCCCAGCCCCGCCGCCTTCGCCCGGCCCATCAGTTCCGCCCCCACCGCCACGTCCTCGATGCCGACGCCCAGCGACTTGAACACTGTGATGGCCTCCGCGTCGGGCCGGCCGGGGGCGCGGCCGGCGACGACGCGCTCGAGTTCGATCACCTTGGGCCAGTTCAAGAACTTGCGGTCAAGCGCCTCGGTGAAGTCGCCAGCTTCGAGCATCGCCTGATCGACACGGTCCACGGTCACCAGTGCCGCGCGGCGGAACGTCTCGGCGTCGGTCTCGCGCGTGGCGAGGTAGTTCGACCCCACTAGGTTCACGTGGCACCCCGGCGACAGCCACTCGCCGCTCAACACCGCCGTGCGGCTACTCGTGGCGGTGCAGACGATACTCGCCCCGCGCACCGCCTCCTCGGCCGTGGCGCTCGCCGCCACGCTCAGCCCCGACTCGGCCGCGAGTCCGGCGGCGAACGCGCGCGACTTCTCGGCGTCGCGGCCGAAGACGCGCACCTCGCGCAGTGGCCGAACCGTGGCGATGGCCAGCACTTGCGCGCGGGCCTGCTTGCCGGTGCCAATGACCGCGAGGGTGTCGGCGTCGGTGCGGGTGAGGTGCTTGGTGGCCACCGCGCTCGCCGCGCCGGTGCGGACTTGCCCGAGGTAGTCGGCTTCGATGAGTGCTAAGAGTTCGCCGGTCTTGGCGTGATAGAGCATGACGTGGAAGCGCGCGCCCTTCGCGGTCGTCGTGTAGGCTTTGAGGCCCAGGGCGGGGAGCGTCTTGCCGCCGGCGGCGAGCACGTGCAGCATTACCTGATCGGTGCGTACGCGCTGGCGCGGCCGGTTCTCGGCCTCGTCGAGTGCCAGCTTGCGGAAGCCGGCCTCAACGCGCTCGACCGCCCTGGGGAAGTCGGCGAGTTGCCGGACATCGGCTTCGGACAGGAACAGCACCGGCACGGCGGACTCCTTCCCCTGGGGGTGAGGGGGGACTGCTAGCGGCCGACCGGCACCTTCGCCGCAACCGCCGCCGGCGCGGGCACCGCAACCGGCCCCGAGCCGCTGAACAGCCGGCTCAGCGCCGGCAGCCGCAGCGGCAGGCGCAGGAACTTCAGCAGCGGCACTTGCTCGACCACCAAGTCGATCGCCGCCGGACCCACCGCTTTGCGCCCGGCGAACTCGGCGCGCAGTTGCTCGCCGTCGCCGGGTACCAAACTCACGCGGCCGTCGAGGTCAAACGCGGCCAAGAGTGCGGCCGCGCGCCGCTGCCGGGCACTAGGCCCGAACGTCACGGCCACGCGCTCGGCCGGGGCCGTCGCGGGGAAGAACAGCGCCCGCACCGCCGCGCCGGGGACGTAGCATAATAGCAGTGTCATCATGAACAGACTGAACACTACTAGCCCCATAAATATTGCGATGCCCGCGTGCAGCGCCGCGGCCATCATCACCGCGTAGGGGCGCAGGCGCGTCCACACCAGGAATGGTACGCCGATCTCGGCGACGAACGTGAACATTACCCCGAGTGCCGCCATCGCGCCGTACAGGGGTTTATAGCTGACGACGCCGCGCAGCAGTTTTTCGTACCAGTGGTAGTAGATGCCCGTGAACTCGGGGTTGGCGAGCGTGTCCCAGTACGCATTGTGGTTCCACCACGCATTACCCTTGAGTTTCGACAGCCCGCTCGCCATGTAGATGAAACAAAAATGAACCTGGATGCAGCGCAGCGCGAACCCCGCGGTGACGGAGCGCGGCGGCGCGGCGAGGTACGCCACCGTCGCGGAATCGAGCGTTCCCGTGCGGGCAATCGACAGCCGCGCGGCCCGGTAGCGCCGCACCAAGCGGTCCACGGAGAGAGCGGCGCCGCTGTCACCGATCATGAGGTAAAACAGCAGCAGGTTCATCATGGTGTCCATGCCGAACAGAATCTGCATACTGCGGTGCAGGTACGACACGGCCGCGAGCCACGCCAACACACTCGTGACGCGCGTGCAGACCCCGAGCGTGAACAGCACAAATATTACTAGGATGACGCCGTGCGCGACGTACATACTCGCCGGGTCGGTGATGTGGAACCAGATCGAGAAGATCGGCGAGCCGAAGCGCGTCACGATTCCGGGGTCTACGTTCCAATACTCCAGGTAGCCGATGAGTTTCTCGCGCTCCTCGACACTCACCCCCGCAAGGCGCTTGATGTACGCCAGGAACGCCACGCGCTGGTTGTGGCCCATCTCGAAGTAGTGCCGCAGCACCACCGTGCGATCCTCGATGTTGGGCGGCAGCAGGCGGAAGAACGCCTCGGCGTCGGTCGCCA
>CAXTPM010000070.1:0-13983 GCA_964245865.1 uncultured Fimbriiglobus sp.
TCCCGCCAGAAGGTGACGACCATGTTCCGACCGCTGACCCTCGCCGCAGCCCTCGCGCTCCTGATCGCCGGCCCCGCGCGGGCCGACCACATCGACCGCGTGCTCACCCAGGACGCGCCCGGCCTCTCGAAAGCCGTGCGAGACAAGCTCAAGCCGACGGTCGGGGTGGCGGTGCTGAAGTTCCAGACTCAGGTCGGCAACGCCAAGCCGAGTTTTAGCGGCGGGGTCGAGAACACCAAGATGATCGAGCGCCTCCAGAACCTGCTGGTGGCGACCAACGACGACGAGAACCCCGTGACCGTGCTCGCCGGGGCCGGCGAGGCGGCGAGCGCGAAGGCCCGCCGCGACCACGCGGCGTTCGACTGGACCACGCCCGAGGGGCGCAAGGCGCTGTTCGAGCTGAGCCTGCCGGTGGTCTGGAAGCCCGAGCAGAAGCTCACCCCCGACGCCTACGTCACCGGCGTGGTGCGCGTCGGGGCCGGGATGGGCGGGGCGACCATCGACTTCTACGGCTTCACCAAGGCCGCGCCCGAGAAGCTCGTGAAACTCTGCACCGTCACCGACGAGGCCGGCGGCAAGCCCGCCCCCATCATGGTGGACCGCGCCACGCTCGCGGACCTCGGGCAGTCGTTCACCCTGCCCAAGAAAATCCTCTCGAAGTCGGCGATCAAGAAGGGCGTCGCCTCGCGCAAGCTGATCGACCTCGACGCGACTAGTAGCGCCGCCGGCACCGACCCCGACGCCCGCCCCAGCGGCGGGGGCGCGACCGACGCCGGCCCCATCCCGGCCGCGCAGATGCCGGTGGTGCTGGAGGTGCTCTACGACGGCGCGCCCCAGACGCCCGAGGCCGACCTGGGCAGCGCCCGCGAGGAGAAGCTCGCCACCCCCGGCGCGGGCCAGAAGGTCACGTTCCGCATGCAGAACGCGCTCGACTACCCCGTGGGGGTGATGCTCGCGGTCAACGGCCTCAACACCGTCGCGGTGGCCGGCGAGAAGATGGACGGGGCGGACACCTCGAAGTTCCGCCTCTGGGTGCTCAGGCCCGGCGCGAAGTACGACGTGATTGGCTTCCTCAAAGACGAGAAGGGGACGTTCGCCCCGTTCCAGGTGCTCGCCGACGGGGCGAACTCCGACGCGCGCTTCGACGCCCTCTCGCCGGACTACGCCGGGCGCATCCAGATGGTCGTCTACGGCAAGACGCCGCCGGCGCTCGCGTCGCGCAGCCTCGACTCGGCCCCGGCGCCCAAGGAGGACGCGAAGATTGAGGAACTCAACGAGCAGGCGCTCGCCTCGGCGGGGCTGGCCACGCCGACGGCCAAGAAGGTCGGCGTGGCCAAGTCGGCCTCGGAGGCCAAGCGCCTCACGCAATCGCTCTTGGGCCTGCACGCCGACGCCGCCGGCACCGGCCTGGTGGCCACCAACGAGGCCCGCACCAGTGCCAAGAAGCTCCGCAGCAGGGGGATCATCGTCGAGCAGGACCAGACGGTCGAGACCGGCGCCATTGAGGTGATCAGACTCGAGTACGAGCCGACGCCGATCGCCAACCGCGTGATCCGCTACTACTCGCGCTCGGCCCCTGACGCACCCGTCGCCGTTGATGCCGCCCCGGCCGGGGCGGGGCGGCCGTAACGGCCGGGGTTCCCGGCATCGCCAGCAGCCCCGAACGCCCGTCGTCCGATCCCCTCACCCCCACCCCGCGAGACTCCCGGTGACACGCCCCCGCCCGAGGCTCGCCGCCCTGCTGCTCGTCGCCCTCGGCGCCGCCCCGGCCGGCGCCGCCGAGCGCCCGCCGCACCTCTACGCGCTCTTGGTGTGCGACACCGCCAGCAACCTCACCGCCGCGGTCAGGCTCGACCAGAAGCGCATGACCGAGCTGTTCGAGCGGCAGATGCCCGAGGACCGCTGCAGCGTCGTGGTCCTAAAAGGTGCCGACGTGACGCCGCAGCGCGTCAGGAAGTATTACGACGAGCTGAAGCCCGGCCCGAACGACGCGCTCGTGTTCTACTTCACCGGCCACGGCGCGATCCGCGACGGCAACAGCTACAGCTTCGAGCTGCAGTCGGACGGCGCGCCGAGCAAGTTCCCGCTGGGCCGCGCCGACGTGCGCAAGATGATGACCGCCAAGAAGACGCGCCTGGCGGTGCTGCTGACCGACTGCTGCGCCAACAAGGAGCGCCTGCCGCCCCCGCCGCCGGTCGCCGGGGCGCCGCTGGCCTCGCGCGCCCTCGACTCGCGGCCGGCGAAGCCCTCGGCGTTCATGCAGAGCCTGTTCTTCGACTGCGCGGGCCTCAGCGACATTACCGCCGCGACCAGAGACGTGGCCCTGTGCGACCCCGACCGGGGGAGCTACTTCACGATCGCCCTCACCGCCGCCGCGGCCCAGAAGACCGCGCCCGCCACCTGGGAGGCGCTACTCGAGCAAGTCAGGCAGCGCACCGCGACCTACCACCGCGAGGGGCTGCGCAAGGGACTCGCCGACCCGCTCGAACCCGGCCAGAAGCTCCAGACGCCCGAAGCGCTCTCGCTGGCCAAGTCCCTCGGCGGGCCGGTGGCCGCGAAGCCGACGGCGCCGAAGCCGGAGGCGCCCGCCCCCAGGGCCAAGGCGGTGTTCGGCGCCGTCGCGATGGAGAACACGTCCGCCGCGCCGCTGGAGGTGCGCCTGCGCTGGGCGGACTCGGAGAAGTGGCTCTCGGCCACCCTGCCGCCGAAGAAGCGGGTGCTCTTGACCAGGGGCGCCGACAAGGGCGGCAGGACCGTGCCGCTAGTCGTCGAGGTCGCCGGCGCCGAGCGCCGGCTGGAGGCCAAGCGCGTCGAGGCGGAAGTCGCCCCGAAGGACTTCGCCCAGGGGCAGTACCACGACCTCGCGGCGAAGCCCTAGCCGCGGCCCGTCAGGCGGAGTCGCTCAGCAGGTTGCGCCCGAGGTGCCGCGCGAGGGCGAGGCGGGCGCTCACCCAGTGCTTGCGCGACGCGGCACTCGTGATGCCGAGCAGCCGGGCGATCTCGTCGTGGCCCAGGTCGTGGTACCAGCGCAGCTCGACCACGCGGCGCAGGTGCTCCGGGAGGTCGCCGACCGCCGCGTGGAACTCGGTCCACGCCGCCAGCGGCTCGGGGTCGTGCGTGTCGCTGCCGGGGTCGGCGCCGCCCCCCTCCCCGTCCAGGGGCACGCGCGCCGGGCGGCCCCCGGCGCGGCCGTGGTGGCTGCGGGCCATGTCAATCAGGACTTCGCGCACCAGCCTCGACACCCGACTCAGGTAAACGGCCGCGTCGGCGAGCGGCCGGCCGTCGTCGCCGGCGAGCACGCCGTCCCAGCTCTTCAAGAGGCGCAGGAACACCGACTGCATCACGTCGTCGGTCTGCTCGAACGCCTCGACGCGCGCGAAGCTCCCGTGCAGCATCCGCCCGGCGAGGCGCCCCAGGTGGAGTTGGGTGCGGGCGAAGAGTTCGTCGCGCGCCGCGGGGTCGCCGGCGGCGAGGCGGGCCAGCGTGGCGGCGAGGTCGTCGGCGTCGGGCACGGAGGGACTCCTCTGGGTTTCCGAACGGCTCCTACTCCGCCAGACTCCGCGCCAACTCTTGGAAGTCCGCGCGCCGCCGGAGCGAGTCCAAATCCGGGTCGGTCTCGAGTTGCGCCGCGTCGCAGAACCCGGCGGCGACGGCAGTCCGCAAGAGTTCCACCGCGCGGGCCGCACGGCCGGGGGTGCCGTCGGCGGCGGCGAGGGCGTAGAGGCAGGCGAGGTTGTACCACTGCTTGGCGTCGGGGGCGGGGCCGGGGCCGCGCGCGAGGGCGTCGGCCTCGGCCAGCCCCTCGCCGGCGCGCCCGGCGCGGATCAAGTCCTCGCAGCGCTTGGCGCGGTAGTCGTTGGCCAGCCGGGGGGCGGGGAGTTCGGCCGCGAGCCGCGCGGCGCGGCCCCACGCCTCCGCCGCCTCGGCGTGCCGGCCGAGTTGGCGCTGGCAGCGCGCCAGGCCGTCGAGCGCCCCCCGCGCGACTCGCCCGGCCGAGTCGGCCCGCCGCGCCGGCTCGGGCAGGCCGTCGAGCGCCGCGACAGCCTCCGCGTAGCGCGCGGCCCCCCCGGCGGCGCGGCCCTGGGCCTTGAACAAGTCCCCCAGCGTTGCCGCGGTCTCGGCCCGGTCGAGCGCGTAGCCCGGCGCCCCCGGTGAGGACTCGGCGAGGGCGGCGAACGACTCGCGCGCGGCCTCCAGCGGCGCCTCGGCCTCGGCGGCGCGGCCGCCCCGGACCAGCCACCGACCCAGGGCGCGGCGCGCGTGGCCGAGTTCGGCGCCGCCCGCTCCGGCGCGCGCCTCGACGGCCGCGCGCAGCCGCGCCTCGTCGTCCGGCGGGGCGGGCGCAGGCGCGGCCCCCTTCGGGATGGGCCGACCGGGCCAGAGTCGCACGGCCCCCGCGCGGTCGCAGCTCGCCACGCACCCCGCCGCGTCAGTCGCCACGCCGAACACCTCGCGGCCGTGGCCCGAGAGGGTAAGGGTGTCGGCGCCGTCGGCGAGGTTCCAGACGCGCAGCTTCCCCGGCATCGCCCCGCGCCCGCCGCCGGTGACGAACTGGGTTCCGCCGGGCAGGGACGCGAGGCTGAAGACCAGGTACGGCGAGGTCGAGCGCGTCCAGACCGGCGCGTCGCGCCCGGTGTCCCAGAGCGCGAGTTCGCCGTCGCCCCCGCCGGTGATCAGGCGGCGCGAGTCGGGGGCGAAGTCGAGCACCACCCGGTGGCCGTCGCCCGCCTCGCCGTGGCGGAACGCGCGCTCGATCGCCCAGGTTGCGGCGTCCCACACGGCGACCTCGCCCCCCCGGCGCGAGGCGGCGAGGCGCCTGCCGTCGGGGCTGAAGCGCACGCAATCGACCTCCGGCCCGTCGGCCCAGAGGCGGCGGAGTTCGCGCCCCTCGGCGGGGTTCCAGACGATCAGCTCGCCCGCCTCGCCGCCGCTGACGGCCAGCCCCGAGGGCGCGCACGCCACGCACAGCACCGGCCCGGCGTGCCCGTCGAGTGTGCGGCGCAGGGCGCCGTCGGCGAGGTCGTAGGCGCGCACGGTGCGGTCGGCACCGGCCGTGATGGCACAGGCGCCGGCGGCTTCGACGGCGACGGCGTTGACCTCGCCGGCGCGGATGGTGCGCAGGAGCCGCCCCGACGGCGCGTCCCAGACGCGGACCCCGCCGAGTTCCCCGGCCGCGACGAGGAGTTTGCCGTCGGGGGAGTACGCGACCGACTCGAAACTCGCCGGGTCGGGGGCGGCGGGGAGCACGTCGGGGGGGCCGGCCCCGGCCGGCCTCCAGGCGAGCACGGCGCCGTCGCCGGCGACGCTCAGCGCGACCGGGCCGGCGCTCGCCACGTCGTGGACCGCGCCGGCGTGCCCGACGAGCTTGCGGCGGGCGGCGCCGGTGGCGGGGTCGAGGGCGACGACCGCGCCGTCCTCGGCGCCGCAGAGGATTTCGCCCTCCGCCCACGCCGCCGCGACGAACGCCGCGCCACCGAACTCCGCCGCGGCGCGCGCCCAGACCACCGCGCCGGTGGCCGCGTCCCAGCAGCACGCGCCGCGCCCGGCCGCAACCAAGCGGTCGCCGTCGGGGGCGAACGCCAGCTCGAACTCCGCCGAGGGGTCGAGCGCGGGGGGCGGCATAAGTTCGCGCGCCGCCTGGCCCGTGGCCGCGTCGCGCAGCACCACCGCTCCCCGCACGCTCGAGGTGGCGACCAGCCCCCCGCCGGCCGCGAGCGCCCCGCGCCCCGAGCGCAGGCCAGTCGGCACGCGGCGCACGAGCCGAGCGGCGCCGGGGTCGATCCAGCACAGGTGGCCGTCGGCGCAGAGCGCCACCGCCTCGCCGGACGAGGCGTAGCGCAGCGCGACCGCCGCCGCGGGCAGCTCGACCTGCGCGCCCTCCGGGGCGCCGTCGGCGGCGGACCAGAACTCGACCGCGCCGCGCCCCGACTCGCCGCTGCCGACAGCCAGGGTCCGGGCGCCGGGGGCGAACGCGACGGCGCTCAGGGCGTAGGGGCGCACCTCGGCCCAGAGTTCCGCGCCGGTGGCGGCGTCGCGCACCACCAGGCGCGAGAGGCGCTTGCCCTGCGCCAGGCACGCGACCCGGCCCACCGCCCCTCCGGCCGGGGTGGCCGAGTCCGGCGCGGCCGCGAGGCGCCCGCGCTCGCCGTCGCCGGCGTCGTTGGCCCAGAGGGTGTCGCGGGTCATGAGGTGCGACAGATGCCCGTGCTCCCAGCCGCGCAGCGACGCCTCGGTCGCCCCACGCAGCCGCAGCGCCTCCCCGGCGTTGCCGGCCTCCCACTCGCGCTGGCAGAGGGAAATCTGGCTCTGGTACGCCGCGAGGCGGGCGCGCGCGGCCGCGAGTTGCTCGAGGGCGGTCTTCTCCTCGGCCACGCCGCGCGAGACGCGCGCCTCCTCGGCCTTCTCCACGGCGAGGCCGCGCGCCGCGTCGGCGGCGCTCGCCAGCTCGCGCGCGTGCAGCCCGAACCCCAGCGCCGACGCCGCCGCCACCACCAGCGCCAGGATCACCGCCGTGCCGAGCGTGACTTGGGTGCGGAAGCGCCGCTTCTGCTCGGCGGCGCGCACCTCCGCGCGGGCCTTGTCGGTCTCGGCGCGGCGGGCGCGGTCTTCTTGCGCGCGCCGGAGTGCGGAGACCTCCGCGGCGACCGCGCCGGCGTCGGGGGGCCGGCCGAGCGGGTCGCGGCCGAGGCAGCGCTTGCACAGCTCGACCACGCCGGGTTCGGCGCCGCAGCCGTCGAGGCGCGCGAACGCCGCCTCGGTTCGGCAGTTCATCGCGGCCATCATGACCCCGCCGCCCGGCTCGCCCTCCCCCACCCCCAGGGGCGGCTTGCCGGTCAGCAGCGCGCACAGGACGCCGCCGAGGCCGAACACGTCCGAGCGCTCCGAGACTTGCTCGGTGTCGCCGTTGGCCTGCTCGGGCGGCATGTACGCCGGGGTGCCCTTGGCGCTGCCGTGCACCGTGAACGACTCGCCGCCCGGTGGGCCCGACCAGATGCCCGAGCCGAGGCCCGAGTCGGCGGGACTCGGCTCGGCCGGCTCGGCCTGGGCGGCGACCACCAGGGTGGCCAGCCCCCAGTCCATCACCTGCACCTCGCCGAACGCCCCGACCATGACGTTCTGGGGTTTGAGGTCGCGGTGGATCACGCGCTTGGAGTGGGCGTACGCCACCGCCTGGCAGACGGCCTCGAACACCGCGAGCGCGTCCATGGGTTCCTGGGCCTTCAGCTTCTCGTCCAGCGTGCGGCCCTTGATGAGCTTCATGGCGAGGTACGGCCGGCCGTCGGCGAGCTCGCCCACCGCGTAGACCGCCGGGATGCCGGGGTGCTGGAGCTGGGAGGTGATGCGGGCTTCTTGGACGAAGCGCGCCGCGCTATCCGAGCGCGGGCCGTAACGCGTCTGGAGGATTTTGACCGCCACCTCGCGGCCCATACTGGCGTCGCGCGCGCGGAACACCACGCCCATGCCGCCCTTGCCGATCTCGTCGCGCAGGTCGAAGCCCGGCACCTGGAACGAGACGGGCGCCGGCGCGGTCGGCAGGCCGGCGGCGGACTCCAGCGTGCTGTGGTCGCTGAGTTCATTGGGGCGGGGGGCGCGGCCGTGCAGCATCGCCAGCAGGTCGCGCACGAGGTCGGCGTGCTGCTCCTCGCCGGCGCACAGGTCGGCCACCGAGAGCGTCTCGCCCCGCTCGCGGGCTTCTTCCCACTTCGCCACCAGGCTCACCAGCCGGGTCTCGTCGGCCATCGCGCGCTCCGAACGCCCCAGGGTGGCCATCGCCGTTGCGTGGTGTGATCTTAGCAGCGCCACCGCGTGCGGCGAAGGGAAAGCGGCACTCAGGCGGCGTTCAGGTGTCGGTGACTCCGCCACTGCGGTCGAGCCAGATGTCGTCATCGGGGAAGCGCCAGGCGAACTTACCGTCCGCGAGCCAGTGCTCAACCCAGTCGAGCGCGTCGTCGTGGTCGTCGTCGGCGTGGTCGGACGCAGCCGCCTGCCAGTGGCGCGCGAACGCCTCGATGCCGCAGCCTTCGGCGTGGCGGAAGCGCTTGACGCGCACCGTCCCCTGGCGGACGCCGAGTTCCTCGGCCATCGCGGAGCGCTCGGCGTCGGGGTCCGAAAGCGGCTCGGGGCGGGGCGGCAGGACTTTGGACTCCAGCAGCTTGCCGGCCAGATCGAACCGAGCCACGGCAAATCCTTGGTCGCCCCTCAGGATCACGTACTGCGTCTCGCCAGGCCCGAAGCCGTTGGTGAAGCAGTAATCGGACTCGATGTTATACAAGCAGTCGTCTTCCCGCTCGCAGTCGAAGCTCACGCGCTCGCCGAACGCCGCGCGCAACTCGTCGCGCCCGGCCTCGGTGAAGGGGTTCGCGCCCAGTTCCAGCCGTGCGAGGTTGCGGAAGAACGGGTGCCCGGCCAGTGTTGGGATGTCCGCGTCAGTGATCGAGTTAAACAGCAGCGAGAGCGTCGTGAGGCGCGGCCAGTTGGGGAGACTCGCCAGCGCGCCGAGGTGGTGGCCGGCCAGCCGCGCGCCCCACAGCGACAAGCGCTCGACACCGTTCTCGGGCGGGACGCGCGCCAGCGCGCTCAGGTCGCCGCCGAGTCCGGTCACGAGAAGCGAACGGATCGGCGAGTGGGCGAACAGTGCCGGCGCGTTGCGGCGCAGCTTCGCGGCCGTCAGGCCCACGAGGTCCGGGAAGCCGAGGCGGAACTGGCAGTCGTGGGCGTGCCGGGCGAGCAGCCGCGCCCAGCGCTTGCCGAACCGGCGTTTGAGGTCGAAGGCGCGCTTGGCCGCGAGCCGCCGCTCGGGCGTGTCGGAGGGCGTGGCGACGAGGACTTGGTCCCGGATGAACTGGGCGCGCTCGAGCTGATTGTGCTCGTCGAGCCAGTCGGCGAACACCAGGGGCGGCGTCGGGTCGCTCCCCGCAGCGGTGATGGCGCGGACGAAGGCGGCTTCGGGGGCGGACATGGACGGCTTCTTTGCGGTCTCGGATTAACTGGGCGGGGGTCGTCAGCCCTCCGAGCCTGTCCGTCACTTGGTTCAAGTGCCAAGTGATGGACAGGCTCGGAGGGCTGACGACCCCCGCTCAGGGGGACGGAGCGGAATCGCCCCTACTTCTGCACCACCTTCGCCCGGCCCGGATACGCCGGGCGCTTGTCGTCGCGCTTCGGCGCGGCCTTCAGCGCTTCGAGCGCTAGTTCGATGGCCTTCTCCAACTGCGGGTCGCGGCCGGCGATGATGTCCTTGGGCCACATCTCGACATCGTAGTCGGGCGCGACGCCCTCGTTCTCGACCACGAAGCCTTCCTCGGGGGTCCAGATCGCAAAGCTCGGCGCGGTCACGGTGCCGCCGTCCATCAACACAGGGTAGCCGCCGATGCCGACTAGCCCGCCCCAGGTACGCTTGCCTACCACCGGGCCGACCTTGAACTTCTTGAACATGTACGGCAGCATGTCGCCGCCGGACCCCGCGCCCTCGTCGGCGATCATCACCTTCGGGCCGAACACGGCCGCACTCGGGGAGCGCCACTCGGCGCCGTGGCGCGGCGCCCAGTAGCTCGCAAACGGCCGCGTGAGGGCTTCGATGTAGTAGTCCGCGATTTGCCCGCCGCTGTTGAAGCGCTCGTCGATCACGAGTGCGTCCTTGTCAACCTGCGGGTAGAAGTAGCGCTTGAAGTACGCCACGCCTTGGCCCGCGGTGTCGGGGACGTAGACGTACCCCACCTTGCCGCCGGAGAGTTTCTCGACCTTGCGCAAGTTCGACTCGACCCACTCGCGGTTGCGCAGCGCCAACTCGTTGGCCAGGGGCTCGACGGTCACGGTGCGGCTCTTGCTGCCGTCGGCGTTCGGCCCGACGGTCAGTTCGACCGACTTCCCGGCGGTGTTCTCGAACAGCGAGTAGACCTCGGTCGGCGCCTTGAGGTCGATGCCGCGGACGGCGAGCAGGAACTCGCCCTCCTTGACATCCACGCCCGGCGCGGTTAGCGGCGAGCGCAAATCGGAAGTGGTGTTGAGGCCGCTGTAGATTTTCTTGAAGCGGTAGCGCCCCTCGGCCACCTCGAAGTCGGCGCCCAACAACCCGCCGCTGACCGTCTTGCGCTCGACGGTGCGCTCGCCGGGGGTGGTGTAGCTGTGGCCGACGGCCAACTCCGAGAGCATCCAGCGGATGACCTTGTACAAGTCGCCCCCGTTGTGCACATGCTCGAGCATCGGCTCGTACTTTTTCTCCATCGCGGGCCAGTCGGCGCCGTGCATGGTGGGGTCGTAGAAGAAGTCGCGGTTGACGCGCCAGGCTTCGTGGAAGATTTGCTTCCACTCGGCGCGCGGGTCCACGCGAACTTCGACGGCGTCCAGGTTGAGCTTGCCGCCGCCGGGGCTGGGGGCGGCTGCGGGGGCGCCGCCGGGGCCGCGCCGCCCGCCGCCGGCCGCTGCCGCCGCGGGTGCCGGGGCGCCGCCCTCGCCGGCCGTGGAGCCGATGTACCAGTCGCCGCCCTGCGAGTAGAGCATCTTCTTGCCGTCGGCGGTCAGCTCGAACGTGCCGACGCCCGACTGCACCGTGGCGACTTTGCGCGTGGCCACGTCGAAGCGCACCAGGGTGCCGCCGCCGGGGCCGCGCCCGCCGCCGTCGCCCGCGCGGCTGAGCATGAAGATTTGGCCCGCGCTGCCGGCCTGCAGGTTGCCGTAGCTCCCCTGCGGCACCGGCAAGGTGAGGATGCGCTGGTCGATGCCGTCGAAATCGATGCTAAACGGCGCGGCCTTCGGGGCGCGGTCCTTCTTCAACTCGTCGCGGTCCTTCTTCAGCTCGTCGCCGTCTTTCTTGGCGTCGTCGGCCTTCTTGGGTTCGTCGTCGATCTTCGGCTCGTCGTCCTTCGGCTCGCGGCCCGGCCGGCCGGCCGGCGGCGTGGGCGCGGCCCCCTTCTCCTCGTCGCTTTCTTTGACGAACGGTGACGACGTGCCCTTCTTCAGCACCACCAGCGACACGCCGAACTGCGGCGCGCGGGCGTCACTCGCGGACTGCGAGAAGCCGTGCTTGCTCATCCCCGTGGAGTCCGACGACAGGAAATAGAGGTACTTCCCGTTCGCGTCGAACGCCGGGCCGGTAGCTTCCGAGCGGCCGTCGGTCATCGGGAACGACTTGGCCTGTTCGAGCGAGTAGGCGTAGACGCGCGCGATGTGCGCCGGCGTCTCGGCGGTGTAGGCGAGCCATGACGACGGCTTCACGCCCCCGCCGCCCCGGCCGAACTCGTCAGTGGCGACTTTGGTGACTTTGCCGCTAGCGACATCGGCGACGTAGATCGTCGCGGAGTTGTCGGCGAAGGCGATCTTCTTCGAGTCGCGCGACCACGCCGCGCCCGAGTAGTACCCCGCCCCTTCGAGCTTGATCGACTTCTTGGCGCCCTTGCCGTCCTGGGGCGCGAGCACCAGGTGGTACTCGCCGCCCTCGTCGGAGAAGTACGCGATCGTCTTGCCGTCGGGCGACCAGTTGGGGCCGCGCTCGTGGACGCCGACCGAGTTGGTGAGGTTGCGCGGGTCACCCTTCTCGGCGGGCACGGTGACGATCTCGCCGCGGAACTCGAGCGCCACGCGGGCGCCGCTGGGGCTGACGCTGGCGTCTCGCACGTACTTCGCACCCTTGGCGAACCGGGGGCGCGCCTCGGGCGAGTCGGTGCTGATGCTGATCTTCAGCCGCGCCGGCGTCTGGCCGACGCGCATGGTGTGCAGGTAGCCCGCCTGCTCGAAGATGAGCGTGTCTTTGCCGTCGTTGGCGATGTCGAGGACGGGGAAGTCCTTGAACTCCGTCACCGGGCGAATCGCGTCGGGTTCGAGCGCCTTGCCGGTCGGCTTGACGGCGTAGACGTTGTACTCGCCGGCGCGATCCGAGCGGAAGTACAGGGTGTCGCCGACCCAGTTGGGGTCCATGTCGTTGCAGCGCCCCTTGGGCTGCGGGAGTTCGACCACCTCGTGCGTGGCCACGTCGTAGAGCCAGATGCGGCCGTGGGTGCCGCCGCGGTAGTGCTTCCACTGCGGCGTGGCGTCGCGGACGGGGGTGTAGGCAATATGTTTGCCGTCGGGCGAGTAGCACGCCTCGAAGCCCCACGGGATCGGAAGCTGTGTGGGCATCCCGCCGGTCAAAGGCACCGTGAACAGTTGGGCGTGGCGGCTGCTGAACGCGTGCCGGTTGGACATGAACAGCACCTCGCCGGTGGGGGCGAAGCCGCGCACCACGTCGGCCGTGGGGTGCGTCGTCAGCCGCGCCGGCGTGCCCCCCGTAACCGGGATGGTGTAGACATCGGTGTTGCCGTCGTACTGGGCGCTGAACGCGATGACGCTGCCGTCGGGGCTAAAACTCGGGTTGGTCTCGACGCCCAGATCACTGGTGAGGCGCCGCGGGTTCTTGCCGTCGGGGTCGGCGGTCCAGAGGTCTTCCCCGTAGACGAACGCGATGGCCTTCGCGCTGATCGCGGGCATCGAGAGCAGCCGGACATCGTCGGCGGCGCGACTCGGCGGCGCGGCCAGTGTGAGGGCGGCGAGCAGTAGTAGCGGGGTGCGCATGGGGGGCAGGACTCCGGGTAGGAGGCGTGAGGGGGAGAGGTAGGGATGGTCATACGACGCGCGCCGCCGGGCGGCAGCGCGACGCGTCTACGAGAAGTGTGCCTGCCGGGGGCAGATTGCTACATGGTCGGGGGCGAGTTCGCCTAGTCGTCCCCCGCCGCCTCCTGCAACTGAAGCCAGCGGTCCTCGGCCTCCGCGAGTTGGGCCGCGACCGCCGTCGCCTCGTTGTGCAGTTCGAGTGCTTTCTTGGCGCTCACGGGTTCGAGCATCTTGGCGTCGAGTTCGCGCTTCTGGGCGTCCAGCAGTGCGATCGACTTTTCGAGCGACTTCATCTCCTTGCGCAGCGCCTTCGAGTCGCCGACGGGCTTGCGGGGCGCCGCCTTCACGGCCGACGCCACCGCCGCGGGCGCGGCCTTGGTCATGCCGACCGCCGCCTGCCGTTCCCCCGCTTCGACCTCGGCCTCGACGCGCGCCAGGTAGTCCTCGTACTTGCCCGAATAGCCGACCACCCGGCCGTCGCGCACCTCGACCACGTTCGTGGCCAATCGCCCCGTGAAGTGCCGGTCGTGGCTCGTGAAGATCAGCGTGCCTTTGTATTCGAGCAAGCCTTCGACCAGGGCATCGACGGTGTCCACATCGAGGTGGTTGCCGGGTTCGTCGAGGATCAGGATGTTGTGCTCGCTGAGCAGGATGCCGGCCATGCACAGGCGCGCCCGCTCTCCGCCGGAGAGGACGGAGATGGGCTTTTTGACCGCCGACCCCCGGAACAGGAACGACCCGGCGACATCGAGCACTTCCTGAATCTTCTTGCCGCGCGCCGCCTGCTTGAACAGGTAGTCCTCCACACTCAGTGTGGGCGGCAGGGTGGTGTAGACGTGCTGGGCGTACACACCGACCTGGCAGCCGAAGCCCCAGCGGACCTCGCCCGCTAACGGTTTAAGGCTGTTCACCAATGTGCGCAGGAAGGTGGTCTTGCCTTGGCCGTTGTCGCCGACGATCGCGGCGCGGGTGCCGTGGTCGATCTCCCAATCGACGCCCGTGGCCACCTCGCGGTCGGGGTAGCCGATGGCCAAGTCTTTGCAGCGTAGCGCCGGCCCCTTGCGCGCCTGAATCTGCGGCGGCTTGATGCGCGCCATCGGCTCGTCGCCCAACACAGTCGTGAGTTCGAGTTTTTCGAGCTGCTTCGCCTTCGACTGGGCGAGCGCGGCGGTACTGGCGCGGGCCTTGTTGCGGGCGATAAAGTCTTCGAGGTGGCGGCGCTTCACCATGATCGCCTCGTTGGCGCGCTGGTCGGTGAGGCGCTTCTCCTCGCGGTAGGCCATGTACGCATCGACCTTGCCGGGGTACTGCGTGAGTTTGCCGCGCGACAGGTCGAGCGTGTGGGTGCAGGTGGACCCCAGGAACGCGCAGTCGTGGCTGACGATCAGGCAGGCGCCGGGG
>CAXTPM010000071.1:0-13885 GCA_964245865.1 uncultured Fimbriiglobus sp.
TCACCCCCCGGCCCCCTCTCCTCTTGGGAGAGGGGGCCGGGGGGTGAGGTTGCTTCGGCGCGATGGAGAGTTGTAAACTAAAGCACCTCCCCCCGCCAACTCCCCGCCGAGTCCGCCATGCCGTCCGCCCCCCTCTCGCGCTACGCGATTCGATTGCACCCCGCCGACGCCATCGCCGTCGCCTCGCGCCCGATTCCTGGTGGCGTCACGCTCACCTTCGACGGCGGCGAGGTCGGGGTGCCCGCGCCGATCAAGATGGGCCACAAGTTCGCCCTCGGTGCGATTTCCGAGGGCGACGCGGTCACGAAGTTCGGCCAGACCATCGGGTTCGCGTCGATGCCGGTGCAGCCGGGGGGCCACGTTCACACGCACAACCTGCGCGCCGACAGTTTCGTGCGCGACTACGCCTACGGGGTCGATCGCCCCGCCCCGCTGCCGCCGCCCGCGGAGTGGCGCACCTTCGAGGGCTACGACCGCGGCCCGGATCGCCCCGGTCATCAGCGCTACGGCACGCGCAACACGATTGCGATTATTAGCACCGTTAATTGTTCGGCGAGTACGTCGAAATACATCGCCGAGCGCATCCGCGCCACGGGGATGTTACGCGACTTCCCGAACGTGGACGGCGTGGTGCCGATCATTCACAAGCAGGGCTGCGGCCACCAGTACGAGGGGCCGGACCACAAGCAGCTCGAACGAACCCTCGCGGGGTTCGCCAAGCACCCCAACGTCGGCGCATATATATTAGTCGGCCTGGGGTGTGAGATCGTGCAGGCCACGCACCTGATCGAGAGCGAAAAGCTCGACGTGGTGCAACTCGGCGGCGTTGCTCAAAAGGGCGACCGGACTAGCCCCGTAGTCCTCACCATTCAGGAGTGCGGCGGCATCGGCAAGACCGTCGAAGCGGGCGTCAAAGTCATCGCCGAACTGCTGCCGCGCGTGAACGCCGCGCGCCGGGTGACGCTACCCGCCAAACACCTGATTCTCGGCACCAACTGCGGCGGCTCGGACGGCAACTCCGGCGTCACCGCTAACCCCGCCCTCGGCGTGGCGTCCGATATGATCGTGCAGCAGGGCGGCACCACAATATTAGGCGAGACGCCGGAGATATACGGCGCCGAGCACGTCTTAACTCGCCGCGCGATTAGTCAAGAAGTCGGCGAGAAACTCGTCGAGCGCATCCGCTGGTGGGAGTGGTATACACAACTCTTCGGCGCCGAAATTAACAACAACCCCAGCCCCGGCAACAAAGAAGGCGGTCTCACCACCATCTACGAGAAGTCGAACGGCGCCATCGCCAAGGCCGGCAGCACGGCCATGGTGGACGTGGTGCAGTACGCCGAACCCGTGACCGCTAAGGGGTTTGTGGTGATGGATACCCCCGGCTACGACCCCGTCTCGATGACGGGGATTGTCGCCGGCGGCGCGAATGTGTGTGTATTTACCACCGGTCGCGGCAGTGTGTACGGCTGCAAGCCGGTGCCGTGCCTGAAGATCGCCACCAACACGCCGCTGTACGAGCGCATGGAGTCCGACATGGACATCAACGCCGGGGTGATTCTCGACGGCGTGCCGGTCGAGGTGGTGGGGGCGCAAATCTTCGAGGCGATCCTCGCGGCCGCGAGCGGCAAGCCGACCAAGAGCGAAATCCACGGCGTCGGCGAGGAGGAGTTCGCGCCGTGGAGCATCGGGCCGACACTTTGAGGGTGATAGGAGTCGGCGGTCGGAGGGCGCCCAGATGAGTGACGCCAGCCGCACCACATCGACAGTGATCGCGTTCGGCGTGGCGACCGGCGCCCTCGTGGTGGCGGCTGCCGCCGCGCTCTTGAGTCGCACGCGTGGCCTGCCCGCCGGTCGGCGGGTCCGAGAGATGGCGCGGCTAGCGGCGTGGTCGATACTCCCGCCGCGGTGGCTCGTCGCGCCCGTCGTGGCCGGCCTGCTCGCGTTCGCTAGCAGCTTGGCGGCGGGACTAGCCCTGACGCTGGTCGCCGTCCGGCTCATCCCGCCGGAGGTGCCAAACCCGACTGAAGCCTACGAGGGCATTGGCGACGCCCTGACGGCCGCGTTCTACTTCGGCATTGGGGCGGTGGCATCGCTGTGCGCGGCGTTCGTCATCGGGTTGGTCATCGGAGAGCGGGTGGCGGCGCGGTGGGGCACGCCGCGCCGCTAAACCGTAAGGTTCGGCCCAATACCCAGGGAAGTTCATACCGGGCTTTCGCGGCCTCTGAACTGCGATCCGAATTTACTCCGCCGTCGTCTTCACCTTCACCGCGTAACTCCCACTCAGGTTATCGTTGCCCCAGTGGCTGGGGGCGATTTGCAGGTAGAGCCGCCCGGCGCCGGGGGCTTGCGGGAGTTTGAGCGAGGCGCCGACGAGGAACGGCTGGCCGGCCGGGCCGACGCGGCCGACCACCGCGCCGGACTGGACCATTCCCTGGCCCCCGCGCATGCCCATGCCGTTGGGGTTATTCATGCCGTTGGGGCCGTTGGCGGCGAGGAAGCGGACGTTACCCTGCTGATTCGGGGCCGGGTTGCCGTTGCCCCCAGGACCGCTCGTGTAGCGCCCGGCCTCCTGGGGCCACTGGTCGATGGTGCCGGTGCAGACGATGTCGAGGGGCGCGTTGGGGGCGAGATCGATGCCGGTGTCGAACCACGCCTGCCAGTTCATCTTGCCGTAACTCGCCGCGTCGAGGGCGAGTTCGTTCCCAGGGGCAACTTCGCGGGCCGCGCGCAGTTGCCTCACCTCGCCCAGGCGCACCACCGCCTCGCCGAACTGCTTGGTGCGGACTTTGATGGAGGCGGACTCCAGCCGGCCCCGCGCGACGAACTCGGCGGTCTCGACGGTGTCGAAGTCTTTGGCATCGACGCGCTCGGCCGGGACGAGCTTGCGCACGGAGTCCAGGAGAGTCGCCGCGCGCCGCTGCCGCTCGGCGTCGGGGTCGGTGGTCGCGCGTTTGAGTGCCGGCCCGGCGTACTGCTTGAGTTCCAATAGCTCGCGCCCCGCCTCCTCGCGCTCGGGGAACGCGGCCGCGCCGAGACGCTGAATCGCCGAATCGAGACGGGCCTCGATCCCCTCGGGGTAGCGGAAGCCGAGTTCGACCTTGCGCAACTCCGCGACCGGCACGGTGAGCTTGCCGTAGCGCGTGTTGACCACCACGGACGCCTCCAGCAGCGCGACCTTGACGTTGCTACCGTCCAGGAACGCAATGTCGAACTCGCCGGCGTCAGCCTTCTTGGGCGGCTTCAGCGCCGGCGCGACCGGTGAAGGGGCCGGCCCCTCGGGGCCGGGGGGAGCCTGGCCCCACGCGGCGGCGGGGGCGGCGAGCAGGAGCGCGGTCAGGAGCGTTGGGCGCATGGCGGGTCCCCGGTGACGGTCGCGGCACTGCATGAGTGTACCCGCCTGGCGCCGGCCGGGTCAACGGGCTGGGCCGGTCTTCCACGCGGCCCCCACGCATCCCGTCGCCAAGTCGCCTCCGCGCCCGATAGCCCCAGGCCGACACCGCGACCGTCTAACCCGAGCCACCGCAGCACGGCGTCTTCGACGAGGGCTAATTCATCGGCACTCAGGTCGCCGATGTGTTTGATCAGCCGCGCCTGCGCGACGGTGACGATCTGCTGCGCGTCGAACACCCCGCCCTGGAGGAACGGGGCCGGGATATCGACCTCGAAGAGTGTGCCGTAAGTGCTCGTGGTGTGCGGCACCACGGTCACGAGAACTCGGTCCTGAGAGCCAGTCGGGATACTCAGAACCAAGCAGGGTCTGACTTTCGCGGCCATGCCGAGGTCGGCGACCCAAACCGAACCGCGACTAGCGGCCGGCACGCGCGGCCTCCTCGGCGTCGAGGGCGGCGAACAGTTCGTCGGCGAGTCGGTCGAACCCCGCGTCGGGAATGTCCGACTCGCTCCGGGCGCGGCGCCTGAGAATCTCCGCTTCGGCGGAGCGCTTATCCGGCTCGGGTAGCGCGTCGAATAATTCGAGCAAGTCGCGGACGGCCTGAGTCATAAAAACCTCCCCGTGTGCCAGCGGGCCATCATACCACCCGAGAACGCGGCCCGGCAAGCCTCTCGATCTCTGCCGCCAAGTCCCCCCAGCGCGCCTCAACTTCCGCCCGCAACTCCGGCGTCACCCCCAGACGGTTGCGCTCGTAGCCGCGGTTCCGCGCCGCGTAGGCTTCGATTGCCGGCCGCGCCGCCTCGAAGCCGCCCAGCCCCAGCGCATCGTAGACGCGCCGCATCGTGCCGGGCATGTCGGCGGTCAACTCTGCGAAGCCGACTTCGACCAAGTTGCCGGGCGGAATCCGGCCCCGCGTGGCGAGGTAGCGCGTCATTATTACCCGGAACTCGCGCCAGACTTTCGCCTCGAAGTGCGCCGGCGCCGGTGCGTCCTGGAGGCCGTGCGCGGCCGCGAGCGAGTGCCAGAGCTTGACCGTGCTGGCGAACAGTTCGGCCGGGTCGCGCGTCACGGTCACGAACTGTGCGTCGGGGTAGAGCGCGAGTAACTCCAGGATTCGCGCGGTGTGCGGCGGGGACTTCAGCACCACCCGGCGCGGGTCGCGCAGTTGCAGCACGCGCACGAAGCGGTCTAATGTGCGCTGCCAGCGCCGCACCCGCCGGGGACTCAGGCCCGACAGGTCGAGGGCGCCGGGGTCCAGGGGTGGGTTCCAGGGGAACGCGATGTCGGTGTAGGTCGATGGCTCGCCCAACAGTGCCAGGGCGAACTCATCCTCCTGGGGCCGCTCCCACCCGGCGGGCATGTTGTCCATCGGGCGCTTCGCGGGCATCGCAAATGCCAGCCGGCGGCGGACGAACTCGCTACTCAGGAAGTTGTGGCACGGCAGGAAGCAGTCGTGCGTGGTCGGCGCCGTAAAGCGCGGGTCGAGGAGGAACAGTTCGTGCAGCAGCGTGGTGCCGCTGCGCCAGTGGCCGAGCACGAACAGCGGCCGGGGGCGCGGCAGCCGCTTCAGCCGCTCGCGCGTGCTTGCCGCTTGCAGCCAGCCCAGGATGGTGTTCACCAGCGTGACGACCGACATAATCAGCACAATGTAGACTTGACGCCGCCCGACGCGGAAACGGGCGCGCCACAGCAGCCGCCAGAAGGCGAAGTAGTCGAGTCCCTCCCACAGCCTCGGGGACCACTCGGGCTTCGGACTCGGGGGCGCCCCCACGCTAGAGCCGGCCGCGCAGGTTGAGGGCCAGGAAGTTGGCGAACGCGACGCACAGCACGGTGAGGAATAGAATGACCCACACCGCGAAGGCGTGGCGGTAGGCCGGGGCGTTGGCGCCCGCCGGGTAGTCGTGGCTCGGGCGGCTCATGGGCAAGGCTCCTGGGACTGCGCTCAGCTTAGCGGCTCGCGGCGAGGTCGTCATGCTGAGATCGGCCGGCGACGCCGCGCGGGGCGAGTCGGGGACCGCCTGGGGTGGATTCGCCGAACCGGCCGGCCGCTAGAATCGTCCTACTGGGGAGACCCGGCCCGGCGCGTGTGCTAGATTAGTGCGGGCGCCCCCAACCGAGGAAGACTGTTGGCCGAGACGGCCCCCCGACCGCTGGACCGGCCGAGTGCCGAGGTGCTCCTGAGCGCGCTTTCGCGCTCCGGGCGCGACCCCGCCGCGCCCGCCGCCCCGCCGGGACTCCCCGAGCCGGGGTCGCCGGGGTTCTGCGACTGGCTGTACGTCGAGGGCTTCCTCACCAACTACCAGCACAAGAAGCTTCGGCTGGGGCGGGTCGCCGAGATCGTCTTCGGCCCGTACCTGATTCTGGACAAGCTCGGCGAGGGGGGGATGGGCAAGGTCTACCGCGCCGCCCAGCTCGACGACTCGGCCGGCGGCAGGCCGGGGCGGGTGGTGGCGCTCAAGATCGTACGCGCCCACCTGCTGGCCAACCCCGTGGTGCGCAAGCGCTACGAGCGCGAGGCGGCGGCGGCGGCGGTGCTGAAGCACCCCAACATCGTGGCACTTTTCGGCGCCGCCGAAATCTCTGGCCGGCCGTACCTGGCGATGGAGTACGTCGATGGCATCGACCTCTCGCGGCTGATGCGCGAGTTCGGCAGCGCGCCGAGTTCGGGCCTCCCCACCTTCCAGGAGTGCGCCGAGTACGTGCGCCAGGCCGCGCTGGGGCTGCAGCACGCGCACGACATGGGGTTCGTCCACCGCGACATCAAGCCGGCCAACGTGCTGGTCTGCGGCGACCGGGCCTTACCGGGCGCCCCGCACAACGCCCGCGTCAAAATCCTCGACATGGGGCTGGTGCGCTCGCTCGAACCCGACGAGCACTCGATGGAGTTGACCCGCGAGAACACCGTCGTCGGCACGCCCGACTACATGTCGCCTGAGCAGGCCAAGAACTCGAGTACTATCGACGCGCGCTCGGACCAGTACAGCCTCGGCTGCACGCTCTATTACCTCTTGCGCGGGCAAGCCCCCTTCCCGACCGGCACCCCCATCGAGAAGCTGATCCGCCACCAGACCGAGGCGGTGCCGAGCATCCGGCACGTGCGGCCCGACGTGCCCGAGGGACTCGCAGCGGTGCTGACCAAACTCTTGCAGAAGAAACCCGAGCTGCGCTACCGCACGGCGGCGGAGGCGGCGACCGCGCTAGAGCCGTTCACCCGTCCCGACGGCGCGGTGCCGGTGTACGAGCCGTTCAACTTCAGCGACGACCCGACCGCGGTGATGACGCCCGAGACCGACGCGGACTTCGCCCCGCCTGCCCCGCCCGACGCGGCCCCCGAGCCGGCGCGGCCCGCCACGGTGCGCCTGCGCGTCAAGGCGACGGCGATCCCCTCGCCCAAGCCGCTGCCGCCCAGCGGGGCGCTCCCCGTGCCCGCCGCCCCGCGCACCGCCCGGCCGGCGCGCACGCCGGTGTCGATCCTGAGCGTCGCCATCCCCAAGCCCGAGTCGTCGCCGAGTTCTTCGGAACTCTCGACGCGCTCCGCCCGCATGGACCGGCCGCGCACCCCCGTGGCGACGCGCCGCCCGGCACCGGCCGTGGGCTGGCAGGTGAAGCTGCTCGCGTACTGGTGGGTGCTCGCCGGGGCGCTGGCGCTCCTGGCTGTGCTGGTGCTCTTGGTGCGGGCGCGGTAGCGTCGGGTAAACCCCGCATCCTGTAACGCCCCCGCAGCCCGCCGGTTATACTTCGGGTGGGCGAAGGTCTCACTCCGCCCGCCCCGGCGCGCCGAACCTACTCGGGCGCCCCTTCGCACAAAGGAGACGGCATGCGGACCCGATTCCCGGCGGCACTCGCGCTCCTCTCCCTGCTGGCCCTGCCGGCGTGGGCGCAGCCGCGCCCTGGTGGTGCCGGCGCGGTGGCCTCCGTGCCGTGGGCGAACAAGCTGTTCTTAGAAAGCGTCGAGGCCAACCCGACCGCCGCCCCGCCGGTCGCGGTGAGCCACGACTTCGGCACCGTCCCGCACGGCACGGTGCTGACGCACACCTTCACGCTCACCAACATTTACGACGCGCCCCTGCAGGTGTCCGACATCCGCCTGTCGTGCGGCTGCCTGAAGGCTGAGCCGCCGCAGCGGGTGCTGCAGCCCAACGAAAAAGCGCCGTTCACGGTGACGATGGACACCGCGAAGTTCAGCGGCCCGAACACCCAGACGCTCTACGTGACCGTCGGGCCGACGTTCGTCTCGACCGCGATCCTGCGGATTAGTGCCAACAGTCAGACCGACGTGACGCTGAGCGCCCCCGGCGAGTTGCAGTTCGGCACCGTCGCGGCCGGCGGCTCGCCCACGAAGACCCTCACGGTCGAGTACCGCGGCAGCCAGCCCGGCTGGGCCGTCACCGCCCCCGCCACGCCCTCGCCGCACGCGGACATCGCCGTGACGCCTTCGGGCAAGGGCAAGTTCACGATCACCGCCACCCTCAAGCCCGAGGCCGCGGCGGGGTCGATCACCGAGATCGTGAGCCTGCGCACCACCGACCCCAAGGCGCCCGTACTGCCGATCACCCTGCGCGCGGTGGTGCAAGCCCCGGCCCAGGCCAGCCCCGACCGGGTGAGTTTGGGCAGCGTGCGCGTCGGCGAGACAGTGTTCCAGAAGGTCATTATCCGCAGCACCGGCGGCGGCAAGTTCAAGGCCGAGCCGGTGTTCGACCCTGAGACCGGGCTGTCGGTGGAGACCCTCGGCACGCAGACGCCGGTGCAGTCGGTGACGATCCGCCTGACGCCCACCGCCGCGATGGTGGGGCAATTCCGCCGGACGATCGGCGTGCGCACGAGCATCAACGGCGGCACGACGGTGCCGGTGCAAGTGGAGGCGACGGTCGAGCCGGCAAGTATCCTGCCGCCGGGGGTGGGGAAGTAGCGGCGGCACTCCGACTCGGCGAGCGGGGGGCGTCAACCCCTCGAGTTAGTCAGTCACTTGGCGCCTGCTCTGAGCGATCGACTGACTCAGGGGGTTGACGCCCCCCGCTCGCCGAGTCGGGAGCCATTGTTATGTCTGACGAAGCCGCGTTCCTACGCGCCATCTAAGCGAACCCTGCTAACGACACCACGCGCCTGGTGTACGCCGACTGGCTCGACGAGCACCGCCCCCTACTTGCTCTCCCCTACTGCCTCCGATGCCGACGGCGCCACTCGCACCGCCGTCAGCCCAAAGAGCGCGTCCAGCGTCTCAGCCGTAAACGTCTCGCTCCAGTCGTCCGAGTAGGCGAACAGCGTCCCGCGCTCCAACTCAGTTTGCAACAGCGACCGGCCCAGACTCGCCGCCAGGACGACCGCCTGCCACGAACTGCCGCCGACGACGGGGTACACGGCCGGCTCGGTCGCGGCGGCGTCGAGGCCGTCTGCCACGAGTTCGCAGACCCAGTTTCCGCCGCCGTCGGGGTGCGGGTCGGGGGCGGGCTGGCGCAGGCTCAGCCGCACGGGGCGGGGCACCTCGTCGGCAGTCATGCGGGCGGTGAACTCGTCGGCGGCGATTTCGAGCATGGCACTTCTCAAACGATGTCGGCGCGGTCGAGAGGCGCGGCGGCAACCGGCACCGCGGCGCGCCCGCTGCGGATGCGGAAGCCTAGCACGAATACCACCAGGCACGCCAGAACTCCCGCCGCCGGGACCAGCCAGAACGTCTGCCAGTCGATGAGTTTGGTCACGCCGTCGTCGGCCAGTGTGGTCACGCGCCCCTCCAGCCGCCCGGCCAGCACCGAGCCGAGCCACATGCCGACGCCGTAAGTCAGGAAGCTGAAAAGAGCCTGCGCGGAGGCGCGAATCTCTTTGGGCGCCTCGTTGTCGCAGTGGATGAACCCGGCCGCGAAGAAGAAGTCGAAGCAGAAGCCGTGCAGCACCACGCCGAGGATCGCCAGGATGTACGGCAATCCGTCTGGCCCGGCCTGGCTGAAACACAGGTAGCGTACGCCCCAGCACAGCATGCCGAGCGCCAGCACCCACTTCATGCCCAGGTACCGCAGGAACAGCGGCAACAGCGGCAGGAAAATCAGCTCGCAGACTTGCCCGAGGGCCATCATGCTGTTGACATCCTGCACCCTGACGCTGACATCCAGGAAGTTCCCGGCCACGCCGTAGTAGAACGACAGGGCCACGGTGATAATTAGACTCACGACAAAGAACACCGCGAACGACGGGTCGCGGAACAGCCCGAACGCCCGCAGAATGGGGATACCCCCACCCGCCTTGCCCAAGGGCGGGGTGCGCGGCAGCACCAGCAAGGAGTACAGGCCCAGCACCGCGCTCAGCGCGGCCGCGAAGAAGATGGGTTTGTTCGACTGTGTGGCCTTCTCGCCGGGTGCCGTGAGCAGGTGATCGACCACTAGCCCCGCCGCGATCCAGCCGATGGTGCCCAGCACGCGGATGCCGGGGAAGTCGCGCTGGCCATCCGGCACGTGCCGGAACGTGAGGGCGTTGGCCAGCACGAGCGTCGGGTTGTAGAGCAGCGCGTAACCCAGAGTCAGGATGAACATCTGGTCGTAGCCGCCCCGCGCGGGGTCCGTCTGGGCCACGCCGTACAAGAGTCCCGCGCCGCCGAGGTGGCAGACGCCCATCAGGAGTTCGGCGTTCAACAATCGGTCGGCGACGTAGCCGCTAACCAGGCTCGCCACGATGGCCCCGAGCGCCATGTTACCGACGAGTTCGCCGGCCTGCTCCGGGCTGAACCCGACGTGCTTGACGTAGCCGTAAAACGTATTTGCCCACGCCCCCCACACCGCGAACTGCAGGAACATCATCGCGCTCAGTTGCAGGCGCGGCGCGAGCATCAGCGGGGGTGCGGAGTGCGGGGCGGTTGCGGTGGCCATGCGGGGTGCCTCGCGCGGGGAGTTGCGGTGGTCGTGTGAGGCGACTGTAAAGACCCCGCCCCCGCGCGGCAACGAAAAAACTCGCCGCGATCGCGGCGAGTTTTGCGGGGGGGCACTCATCGGGAAACTTCAGCGCCAGCGTACCGCAAAGCGATCCGCGGCGAGGACTTCGACCTCGCGCTCCTCGATGCCGTGGGCTTCGAGTTGGTCGAGCATGTCCTCGACTTGGCCGAGGTCCGAGAACTGCGCGGTGGCCCAGACCTCGGACCCCGGCGGCGCCGGGGCGTTCAGCTTGGTTTGCACTACGTCCTGGGCCGATACCGTGTCGGCGGTCGGGTCTAGAGACGGCGGCAGGGCGTGCTCGACGGCGGGGGTGGCGTGCGTGGCGACCATCATCGCGTAGGTGCCACACATGACGGCGAGGGCGCCGAGCGCGGCCACCAGGGGGAGATATTCGTAGCTCACGGGTCGGCCTCCGGCGCGGTCTGGTCGCGGCGATACCCGTGGAACTTAGAGCAGCTTCCGGGGCGGTGCGGGGCAAAATGGCGCGAAATCTTCCCGATTCTCCCCGCGGAAGTGCGCCACCGCCCGAATCCCTCGCGCCGGGCCTAAACTCGCCTGCCCCGTCCCGTGCCGGCCCACTCCGGCTGACAGGCCACGGCTCGCGCGGTATCCTGAGTTCCTTGCCCGCCCCGCCCCGCAGGTTCGCCGATGGACCCCGCCCCCGCCGACTCCGCCGACACTGGGGCCGAACTCGCCGAGGCCAGGCGCCGCATCGCCCAACTCGAGTCGGCGCTGATGCGCCGCACCGAACTGCTGGAGCGCAAGCAGGCCGAGCTGGCGAACATCCGGGCGTCGCGCGCGTTCAAGCTCGTGAGCCTGGCGCACAAAGCCTTCGAGCGCGGCTTCCCCGTGCACTCGCGCCGCCGGGCGTACCTGCGCTTCGCGCTGAAGCGAGCCGGCGGCGCGGCCAAGCTCGCGCTCTCCGCCCGCTCGAAGCGCAACGGCCCGCCGCCCGAGGCGCGGCACCTCTCCGAATCGACGCCGCCCGACGAGTACCGGCGCTGGATCGCCCGGTACGAGCCGAAGAAGGCCGAGCTGGCCCGGCAGCGCCAGGACACCAAGTCGCCCCGTCCAAAAATAAGCGTCGTGGTGCCGGTGTTCGCCCCGCCCTTGGCGTACCTCGACGCGCTGGTGAAGTCGGTCGTGGGCCAGACTTATTCGGAGTGGGAACTCTGCTGCGCCGACGCCTCGCCCACCCCGGAGTCGTTCGAGCGGCTGAGCGCGTGGGCGCAATCGGACGCCCGCATCAAGGTCGTCCGCCTCGCCGAGAACCTGGGCATCGCCGGCAACACCAACGCCGCTGCCGAATTGGCCACGGGCGACTTCGTGGCGTTCGCCGACCACGACGACACCCTCGCGGAGTTCGCGCTCTACGAGGTCGCCCAGGCGATCCGCGCCAACCCGAGCGCCGATTTCCTCTACTCCGACGAGGACAAGCTCGACCGCAGTGGCATGCGCGTCGAGCCGAACTTCAAGCCCGACTGGTCGCCGGACACCCTGCGCAGCCGCAACTACGTCTGCCACCTCACGGTGCTGAGCCGCAGGCTGTTCGCCGACCTCGGCGGCGTGCGGGCGGGGTTCGACGGCGCGCAGGACCACGACCTGGTGCTGCGCGCCGGGGAACGTGCGGCGTGCGTCGTCCACATTCCCGCGGTGCTGTACCACTGGCGGATGCACGCGCAGTCCACCGCGTCCGATAAGTCGTCGAAGCTCTACGCCTTCGACGCCGGCAAGCGCGCCGTCGCCGAGCACTTGGCCCGCATCGGCGTCGATGCGGCCATCGACGACGGCCCGACGCTGGGCACCTACGTCGTCCGGCCGCGCTTGCGCACGCAGCCGCTGGTGAGTGTCATCGTCGCCTCGAAGGACCACGCCGAACTGCTCGCCGGGTGCGTCCGGGGTCTGGACGAGGGGAGCTACGCCAACACCGAACTGATCGTGCTCGAGAACGGCAGCGCCGACCCCGCGACGTTCGCCTACTACGCCGAACTCGCCAAGCGCCCCAACGCCAGGGTGCTCACCTGGGACGAGCCGTTCAACTACGCCGCGATCAACAACTTCGGCGCCAGTCGGGCGCGCGGCGAGTACCTGCTGTTCGTGAACAACGACATCCAGGCCATCGGCCCGGACTGGCTGGAGTCGCTCGTGACGACCTGCGTGCAGCCGGGGGTGGGCGCGGTCGGGCCGAAGCTGTACTACCCCGACGACACGGTACAACATGCCGGCGTGGTCCTCGGCATGGGCGGCACACCCGGCACGCCGGGGGTGGCGGGGCACGTGCACCTGAACTACCCGCGCGGGGCTTCCGGGCACCAGCAGCGCCTGACGTACGCCCAAAACGTGGCGGCGGTGAGCGGGGCGTGTCTGCTAATGCCGGCGTCCGTGTTTCGGCAGGTCGGCGGGTTCGACGAGGGGTTCGTGCTGGCGTTCAACGATGTCGATCTGTGCATGAAGATTCTCGAAGCCGGCTACCGCATCGTCTGGACCCCGGCGTCGGAGTTGTACCACCTCGAATCGAAGACGCGCGGCTACGAGGACACGCCGGAGAAGCAGGCGCGCTTCAAGCGCGAGATCGACCTGTTCCTGAGTAAGTGGGGGCCGGCACTGGCCAAGGGCGACCCGTACTACAGTCGCCACTTTCGGCTCGACCGGCCGGACTGCGCGCTGCGGTGAGAGGTGGGTCAAGTCGCCCCCGTCCGGCTCCCCCGTTAGTTTCCCGGCGGCGACTCGTTTGCCCTAGTGTCCGACGGCCGCGCCCGCGCCCTCCCGCCCTGGCCGGCGCATCCGGCGGGGTTTCGCGCACCGTCACCAGCGACCCGGCGGCGGGGGCGGGTGGCCTGCGGCGCGGCGGAAACGGTGCATGCCCGCGCGGTGCGGCGACGAATCAACAGTACCAACCGTGGCCGGGTTGCCCTCGTTCGAGGCACGGACGCCGGCCGGGCATTGCGAAGTGTTGGGGAAGCGCCGCTACCCCCCGAACGAGTCGGGGCCGCGGCTGAAGCCCCAGTGTTCCCTATATCATGGAGTTGCCCGATCATGCAGAAGCCCGGCCAGAAACTCACGATCGACGCGCTGGAGGACCGCACCGTCCCCGCCCAAGTGGCGATCTCCGACAACTACCAGGTGCCACTGGGCCAGGTGCTCAACGTCCCCTTCAGCCAGGGGTTGCTTGCCAACGACTACAACACCACCAACCCCGGTTCGGTGCTGAGCGCCACGGTATTGGGTCTGCCGACGTTCGTGCCGATCACCCCCGTGGTGCCGACGCTCGACCCCGTGGCGCCTCTTCCAGCGGGGTCACTGCGGGTGAACCCCGACGGCAGCTTCACGTTCCTCGCGCCCACGACGATTCCCACGAACGCCCGGCCGGTCGTCCAGTTCAACTACCAATCGACGGCGTCCAACGGCGAGACGAGTTTCTTCGGCGGGGTGGTGACGATCAACCTCTTGGGGCAGCGCCAGCGGTTCATCGCCGCCGCCGCCGACGCCGGGGGCGGGCCGCGCGTGAACGTGTACGACGCCGGCACTAACGCGCTGGTGCGCAGCTTCTTCCCTTACGAGAGCACGTTCACCG
>CAXTPM010000072.1:0-11413 GCA_964245865.1 uncultured Fimbriiglobus sp.
AGCGCCACGCAGGTGCTCGAACTCTGCGGCGGACTCGACGCCATCCCCGGCGAGGTGATCGCCACGCGCGGCAAACTCCTCCTGGAACAAGTGGGACTGAGTGACCGCGCCGCCGAGCCGATTAGCCGCTTCTCGAAGGGGATGGTCCAGCGCCTCGGCATCGCGCAAGCGCTGTTGGGCGAGCCGGAGTTACTCGTACTCGACGAGCCGGCCGAGGGGCTGGACCTCTTGGCGCGGGAGTTCCTTTCGGGGCTGATCCGCGACTTCAAGGCGCGGGGCCGCACGGTGATTCTGGTCAGCCACAACGCGGCCGAGGTGGAAGCGGCGTGCGACGCGGTGGCGGTGGTGGTCGGCGGGCAGTTGAAGTATTCGGGCACCGCCAGCACCCTTGCCGCCGGCCGGCCGATGGCCGAAGCGCTCGCGGAACTCTACCGCCAGCAGACGGGGGTGGCGGCGTGACTCTGCCCGACGTGATCCGCACCACGCGGCTTTTAATGTGGGACACCGCCCGGCAGGCGCTGGCCACGCGCCTGGCGTGGCTCTTGATCGGCGGGGTGGTCGTGGCGACGCTGTTCTGCGCCGGCACCTCGGTCGAGGGCGGGCCGGCGCCCTTGACCAGCGACGCGCAGTTGCCCCTGATGCTCCCCAAGGGCGAGGCCGAGAAGCTATCGCCCGAGCAGTTAGAGAAGTCCGGCGTGCGGCCGCTGGGCGCCACGCTGAGTCTGGGCTTCGGTGCGGCGCGGGTGCCGATCTCGCGCGGGCGCGACGACGCCGTGCGGCAGGTGCAACTCGTGCTCGCCGCCTACGCCGCCGACACGGCCGGGCTACTGCTGGCACTCCTGTGGACCGCCGGGTTCCTGCCCACATTCTTGGAGCCGCAGGCGGCGAGCGTGCTGCTGGCCAAGTCGAGTTCGCGGACGCTGATCCTGGTGGGCAAGTACCTCGCGGTGGTGCTGTTCGTCGGCGCGTTCGCCACGCTCTTCGTCGCCGGCACCTGGGCCGCGCTGGGGCTGCGCACGGGGGTCTGGCCGGGGTCGTACTGGCTCGCGGTGCCGCTGATTACGCTCAACTTCGCCACGTTCTACGCGGTCTCGGCGCTGTTCGCCGTCTGGACGCGCAGCACGGTGGCGAGTGCTTTTGGGGTGGTGGCGTTCTGGCTGGTCTGCCTCTTGGTGAACTACGGCCGTCACCACCTGAGCGCGCTTCCCCCCGAGCAGTTGGGCGCGGCGGCGGGGTACCTCAGCGAGATCGGCTACTGGCTGCTGCCGAAGCCGCTCGACTTCGGGGCGGCGTTCTACGACGCGCTCGACGCGGGGCAGTTCGGCATGGAGTTGGAGGACATCCGCGCCGCGCGGCAGGCCGGACGGCTGAACCTGCCGCTGTCGCTGGCCAGCAGCGCGGCGTTTGCGGCGGGGGTGCTGGCGCTGGCGGGGTACGAGCTGCGGCAGGCGGATTACTAGGGGCGGGGCTGCTCGGCCGGGAATGAACCCGCCCCGCTATAACACCTCCCTACCCCACCCCCGCCCGCTCCCCTGCAGGACGCCCCCATCATGGCCGAGAAGATCACCCCCCGCGCGACCGACTACTCGCAGTGGTACCTCGACATCGTCAAGAACGCCGGGCTTGCCGACAACTCCGACGTGCGGGGCTGCATGGTCATCAAGCCCACCGGCTACGCCATCTGGGAGAAGATGCAGCGCGGCCTCGACGGGCTGTTCAAAGACACCGGGCACGTCAACGCCTACTTCCCGCTGTTCATCCCGATGAGCTACCTGGCCAAAGAGGAGGAAATGGCCGAGGGGTTCGCCAAGGAGTGCGCGGTGGTCACGCACTACCGCCTCAAGGCCGAGAAGGGCAAGCCGTTGATGGTGGACCCCGAGGCGAAGCTGGAAGAACCCTTGATCGTGCGGCCGACTTCGGAAACCATCATCTGGCGCACCTACAAGGACTGGATTCAGTCGTACCGCGACCTGCCGATTCTGATCAATCAGTGGGCCAACGTGGTTCGATGGGAGATGCGCACTCGTCTGTTCTTGCGCACCGCGGAGTTCCTCTGGCAAGAAGGTCACACCGCGCACGCTACCAAAGACGAAGCCGTCGAAGAGACGAACAAGATGGTGCGGGTGTACCAGCAGTTCGCCGAGGAGTACATGGCGATGCCGGTGCTGGTCGGGCCGAAGACCGAGGGGCAGAAGTTCCCCGGCGCGGTGTTTACCCTGTGCATCGAGGCACTCATGCAGGACGGCAAAGCCCTGCAAGCGGGGACGAGCCACTTCCTGGGGCAGAACTTCGCCAAGGCGTTCGACTGCACGTTCCAGAACCAATCCGGGCAGCGCGAGTACGCCTGGGCCACGAGTTGGGGCGCCTCGACGCGCCTGATCGGGGGACTCATCATGACGCACTCCGACGACAACGGGCTAGTGCTCCCCCCCCGGATGGCGACGACGCACGTCGTGATTATGCCGCTGGGCAAGAACGACGCCGAGCGCGCCCCTGGGATCGCCGCCGCCGAGAAGCTCGCGGCCGAACTCAAAGCACTGCCGCGCGACGCGTTCTTCGGCTACGAGGCGATCGGCGTGACCATCGACAAGACCTTCGACAAGATGCCCGGCTACCGCTACGCCGAGTACGAACTGAGGGGCGTGCCGGTGCGCGTGGAGATCGGGCCGAAGGACTTGGCCAAGGACGCCTGCGCGGTCGCCCGGCGCGACATCCCCGGCCGCGACGGCAAGCAGTTCGACATCCCCCTCTCGGGCGCCGCCGGGCACATCAACACGCTGCTGCGCACCATCCAAAAGAGCCTGTTCGACAAGGCGAAGGCGTTCCGCGACGGCACCATGCGCACCGCGACTAGCTACGACGAGTTCAAGCGGATGATCGAAGAACCCGGCTTCGTCTGGGCGCACTGGGACGGCACCCAGGCGACCGAGGACCGCATTCAGACGGAAACCAAGGCGACCATTCGAGTGATCCCGTTCGACGGCCCGACCGAACCCGGCGCGTGCATGGTGACCGGCAAGCCGAGCGAGCGGGCGGTAGTGTTCGCCAGGGCGTACTAGGAGCGTGGTTCGTGGATCGTGGATCGTGGATCGTTGAAAACAGCAATCCGGCGCGGGCGCTGCCGGCGTCCGTCTTCCACGAACCCCGATCCACGAACCACGCGCCACGCCCCGAAGGGGCACGATGACCCCGCTGCTGAGTGCCGGACTCGCGCTCGCGCTGGCCGGCCCCGCGCCGGGTCTGCCGCCGGGGGTGTACCGCCTAGGTAGTGTGAGTGCCACACCGTTCGGGGTGCGCGACCAACTCCTCGACACGCTCGCCGTCGGCGTCCCCGGCGCCCGGCGAGCGACCGCGCGCGTGCGGGGCGCGGCCGTGCGGCTGGCGTGGGGCGTCGGCGGCGCGGCCTGCGATTTCGAGGGGGTGATCGACCCCGCCACGCCCGGCGAGGTGCTCGGCAGCTTCACCCAAGGGGGCCGCGGGCTGACGCGCGCCCGGCTCACGCGCACCGACCCCGCCCGGCCCCCGCCGGCGCGGTTCGAGTTCGGCCCGCCGGCGCCGGACCTCGCCGGGCTGCCCGAGGCCGCGCCGTGGTGGCCGCACGCCAACGAACTCGCGGGGCGCTGGCAACTCAACGAGAGTCTGCTGCCGCAGGAGATGCGGACCTACCCGCCGCCGGCGTGGGTCGCCTCGCACCTCAACGGCCCGCGCGACCCCGGCCGCGCCGAGGCCGAGGCGCGCGCCGAGCGCTTGCTGGCCCACCCCCGGCCCGAGGTGCGCGCGGCCGGGGCGCTGTCGCTGCTCGCGCCCGACCCCGCCGCCGACGGCCGGGCGGGCTTCGGCTGGTCGGGGCCGCGCTGGGCGAAGCAGTCCGGGCGCCGCGCGAGCGAACTCGCGCGCATTTACCTCGAGAGTGAGGCGAAGTTCGGCGCGCGGCAACTGCGCGCGGCGCGCTGGAACGCCCGGCAACTGCTGCTGCGCGTCCCGGCGTGCGAGACCGCGGCGCTCGCACTCAGCCTCGCCATCCGCGCCGACCTGCCGGCGGGGGCGCCGGCCCCCGAGCGGCTGCGGGCGCTCGAGGCGGTCGCCGAGTGCGAGTACCGCGCCGGCCTCCCCGGCGAGGCGCGCGCCGAGGTCGCCGCGGTGTGGGGCGAAATCCTGACCGCCCGCGCCGCGCGCTTCGCCGCCGAACTCCGCCCGCTGGCTGCCGCGCCGGTCGTCGGCCGCCCCGCCGACGCCGCCAACCGCGCGGCCGTGGTGGAAGTGTTCGCGCGCGACGCCGACCCGCTCGGCCCCGCCCTCGACGCCGCCCTCACGGCCCTCGTCGAGTCCGACCCGGCCCGGCAGGTGCTGGTGCTGTACTCGCCCGACGCGGAGGTGCGCGACCCGAACCCCAGCCCGACGGTGCCGACCGCGCCGGGCGAGCGCCTGGCGTACTACCGCCGCCTTGGCCCCGAGCCGTTCGCCGACTGGCGCCCCGCGCCCGGCGGGGTGCTGGCCTACCCCGAGCCGGGCCTGTACGTCAACGGCGCCCGCGCCGCCGACCCCTGGTCGAAGCGCGGCGCCGCCGACCCGCCCACCAGCCCCGCCGCGGCCTTGCGCGCGCTCGGCCGCGCGCTCGCCCCGCAGTTGGGCCGCGCCACCTCGATTACCCTGAGCGGCGAGGCCGAACTCGACGCCGACGACCTCACCCTCGAAGTCCGCCTCGGCGGGATCGGCCCCGGCGCCGGCCAGACCGCCCGGCTGCGTCTGGCACTCGTGGAGGAGCGCGCTGCCTTGGTGGTTTCGCCGGAGGAGGTGCGCTTCGTGCCGTGCCGCGTGCGCGGTTGGCTCGGCACAACCGGCGGCGTCCCGCTGGAGCAACTCGACGCCGGCCGGCACACCGCGAGCTACTCCAGGGCGGCGCTCGAGCGCGCCGCCGGCGCCCCCCTGCCCGGCCCGGCCTGGCGCCCCGGCCACCCCGTGCCGGCCATCGACTGGGGGCAGGCGCGCGTGGTGGCACTCGTCCAGGACGACGCCGCCGGCGAGATTCTGCAGGCCGTGCCGCTGCCGACGCGGCGGAGGTAGGGGAGCCGCCCAGAACTCCGGTCCCGCCGGCCGTGCTAATTCTGCCGGCGGCTCTCGCCATGGCGCCTGGCGCAGTCCCGCCGGGCACGCACATCCCCTCCCGCCCGTGCCGATACCCACCGGCCCGAATCGCGCCGCACGCCGCCGGCGGCGCGCGCAGACTGGCCCGCCCCGCACCCCGACGAGAATCCCCGTGACGGCCACCAGTTCGCCCCCCGAGAGTCCACCCGACGACCGCCTCGCCCGCCTCGAGGCCGCGCTGGTCGCGCGCGTCGGCCCGTCGCGCTACGCCCTCTGGTTCCAGCAGGCCGCGTTCGTGCCGCTGGGGAACGACCTGGCGGTGGTGGTGGCGAATGCGCACACCCAGGACTGGCTGGCCCGCACCTTCGGGGACGCCGTGCGCGCCGCCGCCGCCGAGAGCTTCGGCCCCACCGCAGCGGTGAACTTCGTGGTCGAGGAGAGCCTCGGCGGCGCGGCCACACTGGTGATCCCGCCGGAGTTGGCCGAACTCCCCGAGGGCGCCGTGCCCAAGCCCGCCAAGCCGCAGCCCGCCCCCGCCGCGACGCTGTTCGAGCCGGCCCGGCCGCTGCCGGTCGCGCCGCCGTCCTCCGGGGGGGGCGGCAAGCAGCCGCTCAAAACGCCGCGCGCCACCGCCGAGGCCGACATCCCCGCCCCGCCGCCGAAGTCCAACGCCGCGCCGCAGCCCCACAAGCAGCAGCAGCGGCGCTTCAAGTCGCTGACCGACTTCGTGGTCGGGTCGAGCAACCGCGTCGCGCACGCCTCGGCGGTGAGCGTGGTCGAGGAACCCGGCCAGGCCGCGAACCCGCTGGTGTTGCACGGCCCCGTCGGCACCGGCAAAACGCACCTGCTCGAAGGCATCTACGGCGGGCTGCGCCGGCAGCAAAGTGACCTGCGGGCGACTTACGTGACCGCCGAGGAGTTCACCACCCGGTTCGTGCAGGCCGCGCGCTTCCACAAGCAGGGCGGGTTCCGCCGGCAGTTCCGCGAGGCCGGCGCGCTCTTGCTAGACGACCTGCACTTCCTCGCGGGCAAGAAGCTCACCCAGGAAGAGTTCCTGCACACCTTCGACGCCCTGATTTCCGACGGCAGACAGGTCGTGGTGAGCATGGACTGCCACCCCAGGCTGGCCGAAGACCTGATGCCCGAACTCGCCGACCGGTTGTTGGGCGGCGCCGTCTGGAGCCTGCTGCCGCCCGACGAGGAGACGCGGCTGGGCATCCTGCGCGCTAAAGCCGCGCCGGCCGGGGGCAGTGTGCCCGACGACGTACTGCGCCACCTCGCCAAGCACCTCAAGGGCAACGTCCGCGAACTCGAAGGCGCCGTCCAAAGTTTGCGCCACTACGCCAAAGTCGCCGGCAAGCGCATCGACCGCGCCCTGGCCCAAGAAGCCCTCGGCGACCTGCTCCGCCACGCCGTCCGCACCGTCACCGTCGGCGAGATAGACCAGGCGGTCTGCCGCGTTCTTCACCTGAGTTCCGGCACGCTGCAATCGAAGGCCCGCTCGTGGGCGGTCAGCCACCCGCGCGCCATCGCCGTCTACCTGGCCCGCAAGCACACGAGCGCGACCTACACCGAGATCGCCCGGCACTTCGGAGCCAAGACGCACTCGACGGCCGTGGCGTGCGAGAAGAAGGTGCGCGCGTGGGCGGGGTCGGACGAATTGCTAGAGCTAGGCGAGCGGCGCTACCAGGCGCGGGACGTGCTGGAGCGCGCGGAGCGGGAGCTGGGGCGGTAGCTTGACTGCCGCGCCGGGGGCGGCTACGCTACGTCGTGCCCGACTTCGAGGACTCATGCGTGACCACCGCCCAGCAACTGATTACCGCCTTCGACGCCCTGCCCGACGCCGAGCAAGAATCGGTGCTGCGTGAACTGATGCGCCGGCGCGGCAACCACCTCACCGACGCCGAGGTGGACGAACTCGCCGGCGAGTTGTTCCAGGGCGGTGCGCCGGCCGAGGTGCCGGCGCCGTCGCCGGAGTTGCTCGCGGAAATCCACCGCCGCCTCGCGGCCCTCGACGCCGACCCGAGCAGCGGCCGCACTTGGGAGCAGGTGATGGAGCGCATCAACAGGGGGCAGGCTTAAGTGCCGCCGCCCATCTACGCGCCCGAGGCCGAGGACGACGTGGCCGAAGCCCACGCCGACCACGAGGCGCGACAGCCGGGACTCGGCGACCGACTCGTGCGGGAGGTGGGCCGAGCCGTCGGGTCACTCGAAGTGATGCCGATGCTGTTCGGCGAGGTCAGTCCTGGGGTCCGGGCGTGCCCGGTGCGCGGGTTCAAGTTCGTTATCTATTACCAAGTTGCGCCCGACGGCACGGTTCGGGTTGCGGCCGTTCGCCACGGCAGCGAAGACCCCGCCGTCTGGCAGGGCCGCGTCCGGCCCTAGACCGACCTGTCTACCGCTGGAACCGCGTCACCCGCGTCGCCCCGTCGTGCAGCTCGCAGCGGTAGCCGTCCGCGAACGCCTCGGCGAACTCCTCCTGGTGGCTCACCAGCAGGATGCAGCGCAACTGCCCTTTCAGGTTCTGCAACTCCTGGATCATGGTCTGCCGGCCGTTGCGGTCCAGACACCCGAAGCCCTCGTCGATGATGACGCTCTCCAGCGGCCGGTGCTGCCGGCTGGCGTACTGGCCGATCGCAAGTGCTAGGCTCACCGCCACGCGGAACTTCTGGCTCCCGCTCAGGAACGCGACGCCGATGGGCGTCGAGCCGGTGGCGCGGTTGTGGCACTCCAGGTCGAGCGCCTTGTCGAGCGCCCCCTCGTCGGCCTTCACGGGCTTGAGGTAGAGTTGGCCACCGGACAGGCGGTCGAGCACGTTGTTGGCGTACTCGACGATCTGCCGCTCGGCCTGCCGAACCAAGTAGCGCTGGAGGTGGTTGCGGCCCAGCAGTTCCACGAGCTGCGTGTGCCGGGCGTAGTCCTGCTCCAGCTTCATGGTCTCGCCGCCCAACCGGGCGCGGTCGGCGCGGTGTTTTTCGAGCGTGGCGAGTTCCTGGCGCTTGCTCGCCAACTCGTGCTCGGCCCGGCGGGCGTACTCCTGGGCCGCGACCGCGAGCGAGTTGGCGACCGCGACTTCCAGGCGCACCTCGTCGGGGAAGCGGTCCAACTCGGCCTGCTGGAGTTCGGCCTCGCGCTGGAGCGGCTCGAGGCCGGTGCGGGCCTCGGCGAGTTTGGCGTGGCTCTCGCGCACTTGGGCGCGGATCAGGTCGTTGAGTTCGCCCTGCCAGCGGCTGTGCTCGCTCATCCCGGCGGCGGCGAGGGCGCCCACCCATGCGGCGGGGAGGTTCCGGGCCGCGTCGGCCTCGCGCGCCTTCAGGCCCGCGCGCCGCTCGTCCTCGGTGGTCAGGCGGTGCTGCAAACTCGTAATCACCTGCATCGCGTCCTGCAGCGCCTCGGACTGCTTCGAGACCTCGCGCTCCTGCATTTCGAGGGCTTGCTTGTAGCCGGTGATCTGCGGGCCGAGGGTCGCCTTGTGCTGGGTGAGGTCGAGGTAGTTCCGCTGAATCTCGGCCGGGTCGAGGCCGTCGAGCTTGGCGCGCATCTCGTCCAGGGTGGCGCGCGCGGCCTTCAGTTGCATGCTCGCCGCCTGGCGGTCGCGCGCGGCGCGCTGGAGCTTGTCGTGCTCGGCCTTCGCGCCCTTCAGGCCGTTGACCTCGCGCAGCATCGTTGCCAAGACATCGCGCGTCGGGTAGGTCGTGGCGCCCCAGCCGAGTTCGGGGTCGTAGGCGACGCGCTCTTGGAACGGCCCGTCGAGTTGGGCGAGACTCAAGCGCAGGCGCGCCACGGTCTGCTCGACGAGCTGCCGGCCGGAGGCGACCGCGCTACGGAGTTCGCCGTACTGCGTGCGCATCTCGTCGCGCTGGCCGGTGAGGGCGGACAGGTCGGCCTGGGCCTTCTTCGCCGCCTTGACGGCCTTCGTAGCGCGGGCCTTGGCCTCGTCGAGCGCCGCGTGCGCCTCGGCGTGCCTGGCCTCGCGCGCCTTCTTTTCTTTGGTGACTTGCGCGGCGGTGAGCGTCTGGCCGCAGGTACGGCAGCTCGACTGCCCGCCGAGTTTCGACACCTCGCGCAGCGACGCCTCGGCCTGCTCGGCGAGTAGCTCGGAGGTGGCGAGCGCGGCCTGCGCCTCGGACTGCTCGGCCTGGGCCTCGCGCAACTTGAGTTCGAGCGCGGCGACCTCGGCGGCGAGTTTCTTGCCGCCCGCGGTGGTCGCGTCGAACTTCGCCTCGTCCTCGGCCAGCTTGGCCTCGGCCTGCTTGAGCGCGTAGCGCTCGGCGTCGATGGCGTTCAGGGGCGCGCTGTTGCGCGCCAGTTGGTCCAGCCGCTCGATCTCGGCGCGCGTGGACTCCAGCCGCTCGCCGGGGTCGGCCGACTCGGCGAGTTGCGCTTCGAGGTCGGCAGCGGCGCGCTGCTGCTTCTCGAACTGCACCACGCGCTCTTGCAGCCGGTTGGCAGTCAGCAACTTGTCGTTGGTCTCCTGCAACTCGACTTCGGCGGCGCGGAGCAGTTTCACCGTGTCGTCGCGCTTGCGGCGCGCCACCGTCCCGGCGTGGTCGGCGGACTTCTTGCGCGTCTCGGCCTCGGCCTTTTGCGCGAGGTACTTGCCGGCGGCTTCCTCCGATTCGAGCTGTTTGGTGCGGAACTCGATGATCGTGCGCGCGACCGGCAGCACGCGTTCGAGTTCACTCAGCCGCGCGAACTGCTTCTCGATCTGGGCCGCGTTGCCGAGCACCGCCTCGTGGGATTCGAGCCGCGCTCGGGCAACCTTGAGGCGCGCGAGCGCGTTCTGGTAAAGCGCCGACTCGCGCTCGACCCGCCGGGCCGACTCGACTTTCTCCTGCGACTCGGCGGCACTCGACTGGGCGGTCTGCACCGCCTCGCCGGCCAGGTAGACCTCGAGTTCGCCGACCTCGGGGATGTTGTTCCGGGTGAGCGACACCGCTTCGAGGCGGTTCTTGAGCTTGTTCTTGGCGTCGTTGGCGCGGTCGTGCAGCTTGCGGTAGCGCTCGAGGTCCACCAGTTGCCCCAACAACTCGGCGCGGTGCTTCGGCTGCGAGTCGAGCAGTTTCTCGGCCTGCCCTTGGAGTAGCAGCACGGACGACGTGAACGTCTCGTAGTTGAGGCCGACGTTCTCGGCGACCCACGCGGTGAAGCCGGACTTGTTGCCGGTCCCTTCGATCGGGTCGAAGCGCTCCCCGGCGGTGCGGCGGCTGAGTTGCTGCGTCGAACCCGAAAGTGACCCGTCGGCGCCGCGCTTCATGGTGCGCTTGGCGCGGTAGACCTCCTCGCCGAGTTGGAAGTCGAACTCGACTAAGCTCGACGCGGCGTACTTGTTGATGAGTTCGCCGTGGTTCGACGCCCCGCCCCGGTGGTGGCCGAACAGGGCATATGTGAGCGCGTCGAACACGCTCGACTTGCCGCTGCCGTTGCCGCCGGCGAGCACCCAAATGGTGCTGGACGAGAAGTCGATGACCTGCTCGTCCTGGTACGACAGGAACCCGGAGAGGCGCAGGCGGAGGGGGATCATGGGGGACTCGGGCGGCTTTGTCCCCTCCCCCCTCTGAGGGGGAGGGCTAGGGTGGGGGGGACTGGCCGAGAACAAGAGGCGGTGGAGCGGGCGTGACTCCCTCGGCCCCGGCAAGTCCCCCCCACCCTAGCCCTCCCCCTCAGAGGGGGGAGGGGACAAAGCCGCCCACTGGCCGGTCTATTATTCCGCACTCGACAAGAGTTCCTCGGCCAACTGCCGCACCCCCGCGCGCTCGGCGTCGGAGCGCTGCACGAGTTCGCTTTCGAGGTAGTCGAGCACCGTGTCGCGGAACGACTTCGAGCGGTCGGCCTCGCCGACCACCATCGAGCCATCGACCGCGGTCGAGTCGGTCCAGTCGCGCGCGTACCACCTCGGGAAGATGCGATCCAGGTCGCGGAGGATTTCGTCGAGGTCGTGTTCGCCGGGGGTGTAGTGGATTTGCAGCTTCACCAAGTCGCGCTCGGCGCCGGCGTAGTCGATGCGCAGTTGGTCCAGGGATTCGGGCGACGGGTCGAGCACGATAATCTCGTGGATCGGCGTACTCGGCAGCGGCAGCACTTCGGGTTCGCCGACTAGCCCGTCGATCCCGAGGGTGAACGCGACGACGCCGAGCGAGTTTTGCGCTTCGCCCAAGTCGAGGTGCTCGATGGAGCCGGGGTAGCGGACGTGCGACTCTTTGATGAACTGCGGCCGGTGGATGTGCCCGAGCGCCACGTAGTCGAACGTCTCGGCGAAGTTCGCGCCCTCCACCAGTACGTCGTCGGTTTCGGAGAGGCGGAACAGCGACGGGCCGATGGTCGAGCC
>CAXTPM010000072.1:11423-13821 GCA_964245865.1 uncultured Fimbriiglobus sp.
GCACCGACGGCAGGTTGGGGTCGAACCCCGGCCCGGTGCTGAGTTCGTGCAGCGCCACGCCGAAGGCTTTGGTGAGCGCCTGGTTCTTCTCGGCCAGGTTCGCATACGTCGCCGAGTCGCCGCGCAAATACCGGGACGCGGTGGGGTACGGCATCAGGAGGAACTGGACATCGAAGCCACCCGAGGGGTCGGGCAGACGCACCAGTTGCGGCTCGGCGGCGAGGTACAGCCGACCCGGATCGAGGCGCTCGCCGGGGATGTTGGTGCCCGGCGCGGCGAGGGTCATCGCGCTGCGCAGCGTCTGGCAGAACCCCTCGTTGTCGTGGTTGCCGGTGAGCGTGAGGATGGTTCCGCCGCGGCTGAGGAACGGCGTGAACACCGTCTGCCAGTGGCGGATCGTCTCGCGCAGGGCGTCGGCGCGGGCCACCTCGCTGAACAAATCCCCCGCGACGATGAGCACATCGGCGCGCTGCGACTCGCAGTAGGCGGCGACCCGCTCCACCGCGGCCCGCAGATCGGCCGTGCGGTCGATGCGCCCGAGGCGGTCGTTCAGGTGCCAATCGGCAGTGTGCAGGAGCTTCATGGGGATGAGTCTGCACGCCGGGGGCGGTGGGGGCAAGGTCGGTTGCGCGACGCGGCGGAGGGGGACTTACTCCGCGCCCTCGTCCAGCGTCGCGGTGAGGCTGCGCAGCTCGCGCTGCGCCTGGCGCAGCACCATCGCGGCGGCGGACTGGCCCCCGATCTGCTGGAGCAAGAGCGTGAGGGCCGAGGCGGCCCAGCCGGCCTCGGTGCGGTCGAAGTTGCCGATCGCCGCGTTGATGTTCGGTTGCGGGGCCACGAGGAACCTCCTGTTCGGTGCCGCCCCCGATCCATCGGGCGCGTCTGAAGTGTGCCGGCGACCGCGAGTTCCGCAGCCGCCGGGGGAGATTATGCCGGGACGATGGCAGGGAATCAAGGGCACTCCGCGCTACGGCGCCAGGGGTCTGTAGAGGTTCAGCACCACGGCCTTGCCCGGCGCCGGCTGGGCGGGGCCGCGCTGGAGCCACGCCATGTCGAGGGTGAGTTCGACGACCGGGCCACCGATCGGGGCGTTCTGGTGCAGCAGAGTGACCACCGAGCCTTTGGCACTTTTGATGATGGCGGTGTGGTGCGGGAACGACCACCACGCGCTGCCGTCGGGCTTGCGGAACTCGCAGTTCTCGAACTGCAGGATCATGCCCGGCTCGTAGTTAAACTGGCCGGACTTCGACACGACGAGCCGCCCCCAGTCGCAGGTCTCTTCGGGGTGGCCGAGTTTCACGAGTTTGGGGCTGGTTTTGTAGACCTTCAGCGGCCTGGCGCCGGCGACATCGAGCGCGGCCGACGCGAGTTCGGAGCACCCGCCATCCCCCACGTGCTGACCGAGTTTGGACTTGGCGAAGCGAAGGATGGCGGCTTGCCGCTGCTGCTCCGGGGAGGGGGCGGCGTGAGCGGTCGCGGCGACCCCCAAGGCAGTGCAGGCCAGGACAAGTTTCAAGGCGGCGGAACGGTTCATAGCGCGCTCAGCTCTCAAGGGACCGTCGGGGCGGGCGCCAGGGAAATCCCGGCGCCAGAACACCCGATACCTCGAGAGCGTAACGCCGGCGGCGATGTTACTTCATCGACTCGACTTGCTTCAAAACTTCCTGCGCGTGCTTGGCGGGGCTGACGGCGTCGTACACCTTGGCGACCTTGCCCTTCGCGTCGATGACGACGGTGACGCGCTTGCTCATCTTGCGGCCGTCGATGCCGACGCCCATCGCGTCGATGAGTTTGCACTCGGGGTCGCAGAGCAAGGTGTAGGTGAGCTTGTGGTCGTCGGCGAACTTGCTCTGGGCCTTGAGGTCGTCGGCGCTCACGCCCACCAAGAGCACGTTGGCGGGGAACTTCTCGGCGAGGTCGCGGAAGCCGCACGACTCGGTGGTGCAGCCGGGGGTGTTGGCCTTGGGGTAGAAGAACAGCACGACCGTCTTGCCGGCCATGTCCTTGAGGCTGACGGTGTCGCCGGCTTTTTTGTTGGGGACGCGCTCGACGTTGACGGCCTTCAGCGCGATGTCCGGCGCGGCGTCGCCGGCCTTCACGGTCTCGGCGGCGGGGGCGAGGCCGCTGGTGAACAGGATCGCGCTGAGGATGATGCGGCTATGCACGGGGGGACTCTCGGGGTGCGTCGGGTGGCGTGGCGTCTAGAATTGTCGCTGCGGGGCGGGAGTGGGGCAAGTACGGTGCCGGAGATTTTTGCCGGGTGCCGTTGACGCTGTGGTCGGAGTCGGTCAAAATGGTCTAGTCCCGACGCCACGCGCTCGCGCGACCGGGACTTCCCCCGCCGCCACCCCGACCCCGGAGCTTCGCCGATTCCCCCTCCCCCGTTCGACCGGAACGC
>CAXTPM010000073.1:0-5895 GCA_964245865.1 uncultured Fimbriiglobus sp.
GAAGTCTTCGGTCAGGGTGTCGGGGGGGTCGCCGCTCATGTGGTCCGCCGCGCGTCTGCTATAATACCCGAACGACCCCAGCCTACGTGGCGCCCCGCGAGCCGGCGATGAAGATTCTGCAGTACCCGCACCCCGCCCTCCGCGCCAAGGGGCGCCCCCTGACCAGTATCGACGGCGAAGTCACGCGCGCCGCGCGGGGGATGCTCGACGCGATGTACGAGAACGAGGGACTGGGCCTCGCCGCCCAACAAGTCGGACTCGACTACCAAATGCTCGTGATCAACTTCGCCGGCGACCCCAAGCAGCCCGACCAAGAAGTCGTCGCCATTAACCCGGTGCTGCTGGAAGCGAAGGGCGTTGACAAGGGCCGCGAGGGCTGCCTGAGCTTCCCAGGGCTGTACCAGGACATCCGCCGCGCGAAGAGTGTGCGCGTGCAGGCCATCGGCCTGGACGGGCAGCCGTTCGAGATGACGTGTACCGACCTGGCCGCGCGCGTCTGGCAGCACGAGATCGACCACCTCAACGGCATCTTGTACATCGACAAAATGGGGCCGCTGGCGCGCATGAGTGCCCGGCGCGACATCGAGGACTTCATCGACGACTTCGAGCAGGGACTCCGCAAGGGGACGATCCCGCCCGGCACCCAGCCCAAGTTCTAACCCGGAAGTCTGGTCGCAATGCGCCTCGTGATGATGGGCACCGGCGGTTTCGCCGAGCCGACGTTCGCCGCCCTCTTGGACGGCCCGCACACCGTGGTCGGCCTCGTGACGCAGCCGGCGCGCGGGGCCGGCCGGGTGGGGGGCACCACGCGCCAGACCGGGCCGGGGCTGGACGAGTTGGCCGAGGCGCGCGGCGTCCCCGTGGCCCGGCCCGAGTCGATCAACGCCGATGGTGGCCTAGCCGTTCTGAGAAACTTCGCGCCCGACCTGCTGGTGGTCGCGGCCTACGGCCAAATCCTCTCGCCCGCGGTCATCGGCGTGCCCAAGTTCGGCGCGGTCAACGTCCACGCCAGCCTGCTGCCGCGCCACCGGGGCGCCGCGCCCGTGGCCTACGCCATCCTCGCCGGCGACGCCGAGACCGGCGTGACCATTATCCGCATCAACCCCGGCCTCGACGCCGGCGCGATGCTCGCCCAGGAGAAGTTGGCCATCGACCCGCGCGACACGGCGGGGAGCCTCGAACGCCGGCTCGCGCCGCTCGGGGCCAGGCTCGCCGCCGAAGTCATCGACCGGCTCGCCCTCGACCCCAATTTGCCCGGAACCACGCAGGATTCGACGCTCGTCACGAAGGCGCCCAAGTTGAAAAAAGAGTTCGGCCTGATCGACTGGCACCGCCCGGCCGAGTACCTGGAGCGCCACGCCCGCGCGATGCAGCCCTACCCCGGTGCGTACACCTTCTGGACGCGCGGCAGTGCCGAGCCGCTGCGGTTGGGCGTACTCGCAGCCGAGGCCGACCCCACCCCACCGGCCGCGCCGCCGGGCCACCTCGCGGGACGAGTCGGCGGCTTCCCTGCGATCGCCACCGGTGCCGGCCGACTCGTCCTGCGCGAAGTCCAGCCGGCCGGCGGGAAGCGCATGGGCGGCGACGCCTTCCTGCGCGGCCAACGGTTGGCCGAAGGCGAAACGGTGGCCCTCTCGTGAGCGCCCGAGTTGTTGCGATGGAAGTCTTCGCCCGCGCGTTCAACCGCGAGGCGTATGCGTCGGAACTCATCGACGAAGTCACCGCCGCCAAGCCGGATTTGAGTTCCGCCGACCGCCGCTTGGCGGTGCAACTGGTGCTCGGCGTCACCCGCCGCCGGGCCACGCTGGACGCGGTGCTGCGGACGGCCGTGACGAGGCCGCTGGAGAACGTCGAGCCGCGCCTGATGGATGTGTTGCGGCTGGGGGCGTACCAAATCCTGTTCCTCTCGCAAATCCCCGCGCACGCGGCAGTCCACGCGACGGTCGAACTCGCCGAGTGGGCCGAGCGCCCCGCCGCGCGCGGCTTCCTCAACGGGGCGCTGCGCAAGGTCTCCGAACTGGTGGGCGACGCCGTGACCGACCAGGTGGCGCCCGACGCGTTGCCACTGGACCGGCCGCACAAGAGCCGCACGCAAACGGCGCGGTTTCGCAAGCTCAAGGCGCCGATCTTCGCCGACCCGCGCGCGCTGCCCGTCGAGTACCTGGCCGAAGCGTTCAGTTGGCCCGCCTGGCTCGCGGCGCGGTGGCTGCACCGCCACGGCTTCGAGGAGTGCGTGCGGCTCGGCTTTTACTTCAACGCCCCCCCGCCGGTGTGGCTGCGCGTCAACTCGCTGCAATCGACGCGCGAGGCGTACCGCGTGCAACTGCTCGCCCAGCAAATCGACGCCGACCCCGGCCCGAACCCGCTGGCACTCAAGCTGCGCGAGACCGTCCCCGTCAAGCAACTGCCCGGCTTCGGCGACGGGCTAGTCAGCGTCCAGGATGTCACGTCGATGGCCGTGGCCCAGGCGCTCGCCCCCGACCCCGGCTGGCGCATTCTGGACCTCTGCAGCGCCCCCGGCGGCAAGACGACGCACCTGGCGGAGTTGATGCGCGACAAGGGCCGCATCGACGCCTGCGACATCCGCCAGGACCGCCTCGCCACCGTCGCCAAGCTCGCCAAGCGCCTGAAATTAACCTCGATTCACACGCACCTGGTGCCAGGGGACGCGCCGCCGCGGCTCCCCGCCCCCGGCGACTACGACGCCGCCTTAGTCGATGTGCCGTGCAGTAACACCGGCGTGCTGGGGCGCCGCCCCGAGGTGCGCTGGCGGCTCTCGCCCAACGAGTTCCCGCACCTGATCGCCCTGCAAACGCGGCTGCTGCTCACCGCCCTCGAAGCGGTCAGGCCCGGCGGCGTGGTGGTCTACTCGACGTGCAGCATCGAACCCGACGAGAACCGCGGCGTGGTCGAGGCCGCGCGGCGCTCGAACTTGCGCTTCAGCGTGGAGGGCGAGCAGATATCGATTCCGGGGCAGCCGTCGGACGGGGGGTACTGGTGCCGGCTGCGGCGGGCGGGGTAGCGATTCGACGCCCGCGGTGTGGACACCGTACACCCACCTGGTATACTCTATTCCCGCTGCGCCGCCGGTTTCACGGCCCTGCGGAAGGGGGTGTCTAGTGACCACGTTCGACCTCGCCGAAGTCCGGCGCCTCACCGCCGACCTGCACGCCCGGATGAACCGCTGCGACAACGGCGAGGGGGCTGAGTGTTCTAATTTGGACGGCGCCCTGCGGCACTACGCCGCGCTCTGCTGCGAGTTCCGCGAGGGGGTGCGGCAATGGGGCCGGGCCGTGTTCTCCGGGCGCGTTGCGTTCGACCCCGAGGTCGAGCGAGCCTGGCGCGAGGAGGGGCAGCGGCTCTACGCCCGCGCCCTGGAAATGTCGGCCTACGGCGCGCGGGCCGAGGTGCCCTGCTACGTCCTCGACGGCCGCGCCGCACTGGGCGCGGCCGTCTGGGACTTGTACCGGCTGCTCAACGACTGGGTGACGCCGAAGTTGGCCGTCGGCCCGGCGGCGCGCGGGGGGCTGGTGTTCAGCCCCAAGGCCGCCGAGGAGGCGCGCCGCCGGGCCGACGCCCTGCCGCCGCTCCCCGCCGACTGGCAGCCGGGCGACCCGCGCCAGCAGGCGCGGTTCAGAAAACTGCGTGGGCATTAGCCCGCCGCCGGAGCGCGAGCCAGCCGAGATGCCCGACCGACTGCCGATTCCGCTCACGCCCGACCCCGTCACGCTCGGCAGCCCCGAGGCCCGCACTCTTGCCGACTGGCCGTACCCCGACCTGTTCGTCACCCGACTACTGCGGGACGACATCCCCCAGCGCGTGCAATTCGGCGACTGCCGCGTCTGGGTCTACCGCGACCCCGCCGGCCAACTGGTCGGCTTCGGCTCGCTGGATGTCTGCACCGACTACGCCGACCAGTCCGAAGGCCGGCCCCACCCCTACATCCCCCTCCTCGCCGTCAACCCGACCATCAAAAGTCTCGGCTACGGCACGACTATCGTCCGTCACCTGATCGACGAGGCAACGGTCCTGGCGTCCCGCGCCGGCGGCTGCCACGACGTACTCTTCCTGGATGTCTACACGACGAGTGAGAAGGCCATCGCCGTGTACGCCGCGTGCGGGTTCGAGTCGATCACGCCCGCGCCGCTGCCCGACGCCCAAGACCCCGGCAAGTTGTACCTCGTCATGGCCAAGCGCCTGACCATCGGGTCGGCCTGATCTCGCTACAATGCCCCAACCCTGCCACATGCCCCGACGGCCCGCACGATATGACGACACGCCAGGTCTACATCGAAACCGTCGGCTGCCAGATGAACGTTCTGGACAGCGAACTCGTCGTCGGAGCGCTTAAAAAGCAGGGGTACACTGTTACAAGTGACCCCGAAGCCGCCGACGTATTATTATTCAACACGTGCAGCGTGCGCGAGCACGCCGAGGAAAAAACGTACTCGGCGCTGGGTGTGGTGAAGCCGATCAAGAAGGCGCACCCCGACAAAATCGTCGGCGTCATTGGATGTATGGCCCAGAGCCAGCAGGAGCGCATCCGCGAGCGCGCGCCCTACGTGGACCTCGTCGTCGGCACCGGCCAACTCGCGCAAATCCCGGCACTCGTCGAGCAAATCCGCGCCACCCGCGCCCCGCAATACGCCCTGAGTTTGGGCCGCGCCGCCGGGGGGCGGCACGAGGTCGAGGCGAGCTTCGAGAGCTACGACCCGACCCGCGACGCCGACAGCCGCGGCACCCCGTTCCAGGCGTTCGTGCGCATCCAGATCGGCTGCGACAAGTTTTGCACCTACTGCGTAGTGCCCAGTACGCGCGGCCCGGAGCAGTCGCGCCGCCCCGGCCATATTTTGGCCGAGGCGAAACAACTCGTCGAACAAGGATGCCGCGAGATTACACTCCTCGGCCAGACCGTGAATAGTTACAGCTACGACCACGGCGACGGCCGCACCACTCGCTTTAGTGATTTGCTCGCCAGTCTGCACGACCTGCCGGGACTCGACCGGCTGAAGTTCGTCACGAACTACCCCAAGGACATGACGGATGATGTCCTCGCCGCCGTGCGCGACCTGCCTAACATTGTGAAGTATTTGCACGTGCCCTTGCAGCACGGCTGCGACGATATTCTCAAAAAGATGAAGCGCGGCTACACGGTCGGCGACTACATGACCATGCTGCACCGCGTGCGCGAATGGCTCCCCGAAGCGTCGGTGTCGAGTGATTTTATCGTCGGCTTCTGCGGCGAGACCGAAGACGCATTCCAAAAAACGATGCGCGTGGTTGAGGAGTCGAAGTTCAAGAACAGCTACATTTTCAAGTACAGCGAGCGCGCCGGCACCGCCGCGCAGAAGCGCTACGCCGACGACATCCCGGACGACGTGAAGCGCCGGCGCAACAACGAGCTGCTGGCGGTGCAGAACGCCAACAGCTTGGAGGACCACCGCCGCTGGGTCGGCCGGCCGGTCGAGGTACTCGTCGAGGGGCCGAGCCGGCACGGGGCGCGCGAACCCGGCCCGGTTCGCCAACTGTTGGGACGCACCATGCACGACCACATCGTCGTGTTCGACGCCCCCGAAAGTACCGTCGGGCAACTGCTCACGGTGGACGTGGGCGACGCCTCGGGGTTCACGCTCTACGGCACCGCCCGCGCCCCCGGCCAACAGACGCCCACCGCCCGCCCCGCCGTGCGGCCCGACCGTTCCGCGAACGCGCCGGCCCCCCGCGCGGCCCGCATCAGCCTCGGCCTCGCCTGACCCCCAGCCGCCCCGAGAGGGACCACGCCGTGCGCGACCCCGAGCGGGCCGGGCGGAACTTCCGAGCCATCGAGCGGCACCTCGGCCCCGCCGTTTTCGCCGACTTCCTCGCGGTGTTGCGCCCCAAACTCGACGCCTCGCC
>CAXTPM010000073.1:5905-13809 GCA_964245865.1 uncultured Fimbriiglobus sp.
ACCCCGGCCGCCAGGTCCGCCGACCGGACGCGCGCCTCGCCCGACCCCGACCGGGCGCTGAACAACCTCGAGCGGCTGCTGGCCTCGCAGGGCGCGCGCGAACTCGTGCCGGGGTTCCTCGACCCCGCCGGGCGCACGCTCGACGCGGTGCTCCAACTGTTGGGCACGTCGCAGTTCTTCGCCGACACCCTCGCCACCGACCCCGACGCCCTCGGCGTGGCCCTCGCCGCCCCGCGCCCCAACCCCAGCACCGCCGAACTCACGCTGGCACTGCGGGGGGAGGTCGATGCGGCCTACGACGACCCCGGCACCCTGCGCGCCTTCCGCCGCTTCCGCCACATCCAAATGCTGCGCGTGGGGGTGAACGACATTCTGCGCGACCGGCCCTTGGAAGAGGTCACGCGCGAGCTGTCCCGCCTCGCCGACGCGAGTGTGGAGGTCGCCCTGCAGGTCGCGCTCAAGCAGTTGACGCGCAAGTTCGGCCCGCCCCTTTCCCCGTCCGGGGAGCCGGCGCGCCTGGCGTGCCTCGCGTTCGGCAAACTCGGCGGCGACGAGTTGAATTACTCGAGTGATATTGACCTGATGTTCGTCTACGACCGCGACGGCGAGACGGCGGGCAAGCACTCCTCCCCGGTCACCAACGCCGACTTCTTCGGCCGCGCCGTGTCCGAGGTCGTGCGGATTTTGTCGAGTCACACCGACCGCGGCTTCGCGTACCGGGTGGACCTGCGCCTGCGGCCCGACGGCGCCCGCGGCCCGCTCGTGCGCCAGCTCGCGGCGACCCTGAGTTACTACGACGCGCGCGGGCGCACCTGGGAGCGGCAGGCGCTCATCAAGGCCCGCCACTGCGCGGGCGACGGGGCGCTCGCGCGCGAGTTCCTCAAAAGTGTCGAGCCGTTCGTGTACAGAAAGTATTTTAGCTTCTCGGAAATCAACGAGGTCAAGGCGCTCAAGCGCCGCATGGAGGCGCGCAGCACCCAGGCCGGCGGCGACGAACTCGACGTGAAGACCGGCCGCGGCGGCATCCGCGATATTGAATTCACCGTGCAGTTCCTCCAACTCCTCAACGGCGGCGACCTGCCCGCGGTCAGGCAGCGCAACACCTTATTAGCGCTCGAAGCGCTCGAAATCGCCGGCTGCCTCACGGGGCACGAGACGTACACTCTGGCCGACGCCTACCGATTCCTGCGCAAGACCGAGCACCGGTTGCAACTGCTCTTCGACTGGCAGACGCACCGCCTGCCGGCCTCGGCGCCGGACCTCGACTTGCTCGCGCGGCGCATGGGCTACGCCCCGCGCACGCCGCCCGCCCCGGCCGACCCGGCGCCGCCGATTCCATTAGGGGGGAGTGGCCCGCGGCGCGCGCTGCTCGACGACAACCCTGCCGCCATCCTCACCACGCGCCCCTTACTGGTCGAGCCGATCGACCAGTTCTTGAAGGACTACCACGACAAGACCACCCTCGACCGCGCCATCCTTAACCACTTGCTGCACCAGACCTTCGCGCCGGCCGACGGGGCGCCGGGCGACCCCAAGGTATCGGGGATACCCGTTGCCGGGGACCGCGCCGCGCCCGAGTCCGACTTGCTCCTGATGCAAGACCCCGACCCGGCGACCGTCCGCGCGGCGCTGGGCCACCACCCGTTCCGCGACCCGTTGGCGGTCTACCGCAACCTCGCACGCCTCGCCACCGAAGAAGTGCCGTTCCTCTCGCACCGCCGCTGCCGGCACTTCCTGGCGAGCATCGCGCCGCAACTGCTGCGGGCACTGGCCGACACCCCCGACCCCGACGCGGCGCTCACCAACTTCGAGCGCGTCACGGCGTCCTTGGGTGGCAAGGCGGTGCTGTACGAGTTGTTTAGTTTCAACCCGCCGAGTTTGCAGTTGTACGTCGATATCTGCTCGACCAGCCCGTACCTCTGCGGCATTCTCGTCAACAACCCCGGCATGATCGACGAGTTGCTGGACACACTCATATTAGACCAGCCGCGCGGTCTGAGTGAGTTGCAGGCCGAGTTGCAGGAACTCTGCCGCGGCGCGAGCGACATCGACTTGATTTTGCACAGCTTCCAGGACAAGGAGTTGCTGCGCATCGGCGTGCGCGACCTGCTCGGGCGCGACACGATCCGCCAGACGACCGCGGCGCTCTCCGACTTGGCCGAGGCGATCTTGCAGGGCGCGTTCGACCGCGCCGAGTCCGAGTTGGCGCGGGTGGCCGGGCCGGTGCCGTGCGCCTACGCGGTGCTGGGCCTCGGCAAACTCGGGGGGCGCGAAATCAGTTTCTATTCGGACCTTGACCTCGTACTACTCTACGACCGCGACGGCACGATGGATTCGGTCAAGTGCGACGAGTACACGCACTATTTCAGCGCCCTGGCGCAGTCGGCGGTCCACCTGCTCGGCCACGCCGGGCCGCACGGCAGCTTGTACCAGGTGGACTTCCGCCTGCGCCCGGCGGGCAAGAGCGCGAGCCTGGCACTCCCCCTGGGCCACTTCCGCCGCCACTACGCGGCCGGGTGCCAGGTGTGGGAGCGGCAGGCGCTCGCCCGCGCGCGGGTGGTGCGGGCCACTGCCCCAGAGTTCGGCGAGGCGGTCGGCGGGGCCGTGCGCGCCGCGGTGCTGGCCCCCGGCTACTCCCCGGCGGTGGCGCGCGAGGTGGCCTCCATGCGCGACCGGCTCGACGCCCAAGCCCCGGCGCGCAACCTCAAGCGCGGCCCCGGCGGGCTGGTCGATGTCGAGTTCCTGGTGCAGCTCTGGCAACTGCGCTTCGGCGCGGCTTCCCCCGAGGTGCTGACGCCCAACGTCTGGGCCGCGCTCGACGCGCTCGACGCGGCCGGGCTGGTGCCCCCCGAGGTGCTGGCCGAGCTGCGCGACTCGTACACGTTCCTGCGCGCCGTCGAGACCCGGCTGCGGGTGGCCACGGCGCGCGCGGGGCGCGAGGTGCCGGCGTCGGGCCCGGAGCTGGTGCAGCTCGCCCGGCGGATGCGGCTGAGTCCCGAAGAGTTGTTGGCCCAGGTGCGGGGGGTAATGGCCTCCACCCGGCGGCGCTTCCGCGCGGTGGTCGCCGCCGAACTCGCCGCGCCCCCTGCTCCTGGGGGCTAGCCGGCACAATCGGTGGAGTCGCGCGGCGCGGGGTGCCGATGCACACGCTTATGCGGACGCGGTCGCTGGCACTGGTCGCACTCGGACTCGGCCCTGTAGCGGGGGCGGCGGGCGGGTGCGCCGGCGTCGGGGGGGAGCGCGCCGAGGTCGGCCGCGCGGCGGCGAGTCTCGCCCCCTGCCCCGAGCCACCCGGCGAGTACCGGCTGGGCTGCCCCGACGTGCTGGCGTGCCAGTTCGCCGGCGAGCCGAACCTCGACTGCGCGGCGGTGATCGACCTCGACGGCACAATCACACTCCCCGCCGCGCCGGGCGCGCCGCAGGGAATCGCGGTGGCCGGCCTGACGGTGGCCGAGGCCCGCGCCGCCCTCGCCGGCGCCGCCGGGAGGCCCCTCGACTCGGTCGCGTTGACGCTGGCCGAGGCGCGGGCGTCGCGCCTCTACGTGGTCGGCCCGGCCAACCGCGTCCGGCGCACCGTGAGCTACCACGGTCCCGAGTCGGTCGCGGCATTCCTGGCCCGGTCGGGCGCGGTACAGCCGGGCTGTTCGGAGCTGCGCGACATCACCGTGGTGAGGCCCAACGTGGCTAGCGGCGGCGCCCCCGAGTCGGTGCGCGTCGATCTCGCGGCGATCCTGGTGCGCGGCGACCAGGCGACCAACGTGACGCTCGAGCCGTCGGATATTATCGTGGTCGGCGAGACGCGGCGCTCGCGGTTCGCGCGGATGCTCCCAGGGTGGGCCGCGCCGGCGTTCGAGCGCCTCAGCGGCGTGCGGCGGGGCGGGTGAGGTCTCTCATTGGGGCCGGCAAGTCCGCCCCGCCCGCTCCTCTTCGGCCGTGGACGCCCCAGCGTTGCCGTCCGTCGGGCGGTACGGCTCCCAGCCCCGCCACTCGTGGTAGCGCGTCATTGCCTCGGCCCAACTCGCCGCCTCGACGGACCACGCGAGCGTGGCGCCGGGTTCCACGAGCGCGGCGGCCAGGCGGTTGCAGACCGGGAAGAAACTGCCATCGCTCCGGGCTTGGTGCAGCACGGGCCACTCACTCTCTGTGAAGTCGTCTCCACTGGGCGGGTCTCCCGGCGAGCGTCAGCCCCCGGTTGCAGGACACTGCCGGGAGACTGTAACTCCGGTCCTCACGACGAGCAACTCGGGCCTGCAGCCGGGGGCTGACGACCCCCGGCTCGCCGGGAGGCCGTCACACCCAGTCCGAACGCCCTACTCCCGCACCGCCAGCGGCACCCGCAGCGCCACGCCCCTAGGGTCCGTCACCTTCGGCGGCGGGCACAGCGGGCCGTGCGACTCGCGGCGCGAAATCGTGTCCGCTAGGGTCACGCCGCCGAACGCGGTCTCGAACGCCGCGATGGCCGCGTCGATGCAGGAGTGCAGCGGGCAGAGCGAGACGGCGTGCTCGACGGACCCCAGCGGGCAGGCGGTGATGCGGCGGATCGGCTCGACGGCGTTGACGACTTCGAGCACCGTCATCTCGGCGGGGCGGCGGTTGAGGCTCACGCCGCCCCCGACGCCGCGCGGCGATTTGACGAGTCCGGCGCGCGACAAGCCCTGCAGAATCTTCGCCAGGAACGCGGCCGGCACGTTGCTCCGGGTAGCCAATTCGGGCAAGCATCGGGAAATACCTTACAAATCGCCCAGGCAACGCTTTTCCGCGGCGTGCCCGAACCCTCTACGCCCCGGCGCCGGGCGCCGGCTCGTCGAACAGCGACGGCGCCCGGCCGGTGGGCGGCGGGGCGACCGGCGGCTCGGCCACCCGGATGCGCAAGTCCCCGCGCACGAGTTCGACCAGCCGCCGCGCGTTCTCGATCGCCTGGGTGCCGACGCAGTTGTTGAAGAACACGAACGCCTCAGTCGCCCCGCCGTCGGCCGCCTCCCCGAGTCCCTTCGCCCACACCCGCAAGGCCGCGTCGGGGTACTCGTAGGCGTAGCGCTCGGCGTGCCCGGCGTACCACCCCGCCGGGTTCTCGCTGTGCAGCCGACAATACACGCGCTCCCCGAGCGTGCGCATGCCGCCGGGGTAGAGTTGCGGCAAGTCCGGCACGCCGACGTTCACCGCCGCGTAGCCGTGCCGCGCCGGCCAGTCCCGCAACTCGGGGTCGGCCCAACTGCGGTGCCGGAACTCCACCGCCAGGCGGTGGGGTGATAGCAGGTCGCGGAGCCGGATCAGCCAGACGCGGTTGCCGGCGTTGTTGCGGAAGCTCTCGGGCAGTTGCACCAAGAGGCCGCCCAACTGCCGGCGACTCACCAGCGGGGCCAGCGAGTCGCGGAACGCCGGCAGGTCGCGCAAGTCGGCCTCGTGCGTGGCGGTGCGCGGGACTTTCACCGTGAAGCGGAAGTTCGGCCCGACCTTGGTGGCCATCTTCTCGAGTTGCTCGGCCGTCGGCACGCGGTAGAACGTCGAGTTGATTTCGACCGCCGTGAAGTGCCGGGCGTAGTGGCGCAACTGCTCGCCGGCCGGGGTGCCGGGGGGGTAGAACTCGCCGTTCCACGCGGCGTAGGCGTAGCCGGCGGTGCCGACTAGCAGGGTGAGGCTCATGCGCGACCTTAGCGGGACGGGTGGCCGGCGAACCGGGGCCACCCGTTATACTCGTTTGGCACACCAGGGGGCCAGGCCGATGCGCGAGCGGTGGACGTGGGACGGCTCGGCGAACTTGAATCTGGAGTCGGTCTTCGCCGGGCCGGCCTTGAACTCAACCTGGTGCGACGGCCTCGACAGAGGGGGCGTGACCGGCAAAGTGCTGTGCGCCTGCGCAGCACTGGCCGTGGCCCGCGCGGTAGCGCGGGCTTCGGGCGACGACCCCACCGCCGGGGAGGCGCTCGACCTGCTGGCCGCGTGGATCGACGACCCGACCGACGAGCGGTTCGACCGCATCGGCGACGCCATCTTCGGCCCCGGCGAGCGGCCCGGACTGGGGCCGCACGGGGTTGCGTGGTGGGCGTTGCGGACGGCCACCGGCTCGGTCGGCAACGGCGAGGCCGGGTGGGCGCTGGGCGGGGCGTGCGACGCGGCCGTGCGGGCCGGGTTCGCGCTAGAGGTCGTGCGGTCGATGGCGGAGCGGGAGGTACTGGCCCGGCGCCGGGAGTCCAAACCCTAGCGAGGAACTCTCAGCGAGCCGGGGGCCGGCGTCCACTGGCCCGCGCAATGCGGCGACTACTGCTGGTCGCCCTCGGCTTCACCCCGCATCTCGCGCAGCAGCTTCTGCCCGTGCTTCGCCGCCTCGGTGCGATCCAGGTACCGCGAGCCGTTGCCCCCCGCGTTCTGCCGCAGCCACTCCAACTGAGTCAGCGCCTCGTCGTAGCGGTCGTCGCGGAAGCAGAAGTCGGCGAAGCGGTCGCGGAACTCGGGGCGGTTGGGCGCGCGGGCCACCAACTCGGAGTACGCCTCGAACGCCTCGCCGGGGCGCCCCAACTCGTCGAGCGCCGCTGCCCTCGCGGCGAGGTCATCGACCGGCAGGCTGGTCGCCCCGTCGGTCAACTCGACCACGCGCGCGACCATCCCCCGCGCCTCGGCCAGTTGCGCCGGGTCACCGCGCGCGGCCTCGCGGTAGTGCCGCGCGGCCACCAGCCACGCCCCCGGCGAGTCGGGCAGCAGCCCGGCGCGCACCTCGCCGGGACTCAGCATCCCGCCACTCCCGGCCCGCGCGGAGTACCCGAGAATCGACTGCAGCCGCCCCGGCTCGAGCGCGAGCGCCCGCCGCCACGCGGGGAGCGCCCCGGCCCGGTCGCCGCGCCCCCACGCCTCGCGCCCGGCGGCGAACCACGCGCCCGCGTCGATCGGCACCAGTCGCGTCACCCGGCCCAAATGGACCGCCGCCGGCTCGGACTTCTCCAGCATCGGCGCGACCACCGCGATCCGCCCGTGCACCTTGGCGAACACCGGGCACAACTGCCGCGCCGCCTGGAACTCTAGAAGCGCCGGCCCCAGCAACTCCGCGCCGAACCCGGCGTGGGGCCGCGTCGGCGGTGCGGCGAACGCGAGGCCCGGCCCGACCAGCGCTCCGGTGCTCACCCACGTCCGGTTCAGCGCCGCGTCGAGGGTCGCCTGGCCCGCCTCGTAGCGGAACTCCGGCTCGTCGGGCACCAGCCGGGCGCGGCGCCGCAACCCCGCCGCGCGCCCGGCCCACGGGTCCGCCGGGTCGGTCTTGACGAGCGCCTCCGCCGCCGTCTTGACCCGCTCGGCGACCGCGTAGCGGCGGGCCTCCAGCGCGCAAAAGCCCGCCAGAATCAGCACCCCCGCCGCGACGCCGAGCGCCCCGAGGCCCGAAATCGCGCGCCGGGGAATCACGGCCGCGGGCGGCGGCAGTACCGTCACCGACTCCTCGACGGTCACGCTCCCGCCGCGCTCCCGCTTGCGCCGGACGCGCTTGGTCTTGACCTTCGAGGGGGTGAACTGCTCGTCGTTCGCCGCCGCCGCCCCGAACGCCGCAACGAGTACCGCCACCGCCGCGACCGCCGGCAGGTGCAGCCCGAAGTCCACCGCCGCGTGCAGGGCCACCGCCGCAAGGCCGAAGTACAGGCCCAACAGCGGCCCCGCCACCGAGCGCCCCCGCCGCGCCCGGTAGCCCCGCGCCACCACCACGAGCGGCGCGATCGCCAGTATTACCGTTAGTGAAAGCCGCGCCACGCCGCCCTCGACCAGCGCCTCGAGGTACTCGTTGTGGGCGTTGTCGTTGCGAACCGCCGGCCCGGACTCCCGCACCGTCGGCTCCACGAGGCCGAACGACCCCGCCCCCAGACCCGCCCGCCACCCCGGCCCGGCCAGTTTCGCCGCGGCCCGCCACAGCGGCAGCCGACTCT
>CAXTPM010000074.1:0-9715 GCA_964245865.1 uncultured Fimbriiglobus sp.
CCCCTCAGAGGGGGGAGGGGACAAAGCGAAGCCGCCCCGCATGACCGCCCGCACCCCGGTTGAACTCTGGCAAGCCATCCAGTCCGCCGGCGGGCCGCGCGCCTACATCGACGCGCAACTCAAGGAGCGCGGCTTCCTCGTGGAGCGGCGCGCCGCCGACGAGTTGAGCGACCGCGAGCTGGAGCGCTACAAGAAGGAACTCAAGGCCGAGGCGCTCGAGCGCCGCAAGCTGAATAAAGACGCCTGGGCGGCGTACAAGACCGCGCACATCGTGCATCTGGGCGACGGCATCTACTGGTCCGACAAGGTCGCCGGCCCCGACAAGTGGGACACGCCGAATAGCGAGGAGCGCGCCGCCGAGAACGAGCTGCCGCCGCTGGACACCCCGGCGCAACTCGCCGACGCCCTCGGGATCACCGTCCCGAAACTGCGCGGGCTGTGCTACCACCGCGACGCGGCCCTGAGCCTGCACTACCGGCGATTCAGTATCGCCAAGCGCGACGGCACGCCCCGGCCCATCTGGGCGCCCTTGCCCCGCCTCAAGGCCGCGCAGCGCTGGGTGCTGCGCCACGTCGCTGAGCGGCTGCCGGTGCACGGGGCGGCGCACGGGTTCCTCGCCGGGCGGTCGATTCTCACCAACGCGCTCGTCCACGGCGATAGTCGCGTGGTGGTGAAGATGGACATCAAAGACTTCTTCCCCACCGTGACGTGGCGGCGGGCGCGGGGCGTGTTCCGCCGCGGCGGCTACCGCGAGCAGGTGGCCACGCTCTTGGCCCTGCTCTGCACCGAGGCGCCGCGCGAGGAGGTCGAACTCGGCGGGAAGCGCTACTTCGTCTCGCTCGGCGAGCGCTGCCTGCCGCAGGGGGCGCCGACCAGCCCCGCGATCACCAACGCGCTCTGCCTGCGGCTCGACCGACGCCTGAGCGGGCTGGCGGCGAAGGCGGGGTGGCGCTACACGCGCTACGCCGACGACCTGACGTTCAGCCGGCCAACATCCAGCAACGACGCGCCGCCGGATCATCTGGTGCGCTCGGCGACCAAGATCGTGGAGGCCGAGGGGTTCGCCGTCAAGCCCGAGAAGACGCGCGTGATGCGCCCCGGCAACCGCCAGAGTGTGACGGGGCTAGTCGTCAACGGGAGCCTGCCGCCGAGGGTGCCGCGCGAGTTGAAGCGGCGGCTGCGCGCGGCACTGCACAACCGCCGCGCCGGCAAGACACAGGCCGAGGGGTGGACCGAGGCGCAGTTGCGCGGCTACGCGGCGTATGTGCACATGACGGATGCCAAACTGGGGGCGGCAATGCTCGCCGCGCTGGGCGGCTGAGCCCAGCACAATGGCCGCACCCGCCCGTGGGGGAGTGGCCGCGGACTTCACCTCCGACGACGGCAACTACACTCACCGTCGTCCCCGGATCGCGCGCCGTGGGGCCGAGTACCTCGAAACTGGCACCGACCTCCCGAGGTGCCGTCTCCACAAGAGGTCGGGAAAATCGCGCGGGTCGCTGGCACGGCGTGTTTCGAGCCAACTAGGTTGAGTACGTACCCGTTTCCACAGGGACACCGCCATGACCGTGCGATTGTTCACCTTCGTCGTACTCGCCGCCGCGGTCCTGCCGGCCGGCCACGCCCAAGAGAAGGCCGCCCCGCCGGATCGGAAGGTCGCCCCGAACCGCGGGACCAAGGCGAACGGGCGGCAGAATCCGTTCACGGATCGGCCGGCCCAGGACACGAAGCAGGGTCCAGACTCGCCCCCGGTCGTGGCCGGTGGCTTGGCGGGCGACTCCGTCGCGGCGGCGGGCGGCGACCGCGGCACCGGGCAGGCGGTCACGGTCGAGGTGCTGCTCGCGGACGTGCGGTTCAAGAAGGACGGCCCGGCGGCGGACCTGTCGGGGCCGGACGCGCTCGCCGCGCTTGAGGGGCTGGCGAAGGCCGGCCACGCCGTCGAGGTCCGGCGGCTGGCCGTCACCGCGCTCGATGGTGGTCCGGTGACCGTCAAGGCCGCGGCGAGTAAGCCGTTCGTCACCTCGGCGACCGTCGGCGGTGGCCGCGGCCTCGCCCAGCAGTCTGTCAATTACCGGGACACCGGGACATCGGTCGCGTACACCGCCCGCGTCGGGGCCGACGGGTCGGTGACAGTCGAGCTGTCGGTGGAGGGGTCGGGAATCCGCGCCCCGGACGCGGCGCCCGCGGCAGCCCCTGGGGCGGCCCCGGAGGCGGTTGCCCCAGGGGCGCCGTCTTTCGAAGTTCTCCGGTTCTCGGCCCGGCTGCGGTGCCCCGACGGCAAGCCGGTCGTCGCCCACGCGGCCCGAACCGACGGCCCGGCCGGCCGGTCGGCGGCGATGGTCGTCGTGACCGCGCGGGTCGTGAAAGACAAGTAGGACGCCGCCCCGCGCCGGCAGCGGTTCGGCGGCAGCGTCCGACCAAGCCGCGAGCCTGGCCGGCCTCTGGTGCTCCCACCCCGGCGGCGGGCCGGTGTCGCGTCGGCCCCGCGCGACTCGTCAGCGCGCGAACTCGCCGCGCAGGAACGCCTGCGTCGGCTCCCACAGCTTCGCCGCCGCCGGCCAATCGACCGCCGCGAGCTTGGCTCCCGTCAGTGCGGCGAGGGCCGGCGGTGAACTGCCGGCGGCGCGCGGGTGCAGCGGCAGTTGCTTGCCGGGGCCGGCCGCGAGTTTCGCCTCGCTCTCGGGCCTCAGGAGGAAGCGCATTAGCCGCTCCGAACCCGCCGGGTTCGGCCCACCCTTCACCAGAGCGAGTGTGTTGGGAATGACCAGCGGGCCGAATTTGGGGTTGGCGGCGTCGGGGGCCAAGTCAGGGATGACGACGGCGACCGGCTTGCCGTCGGCGAGTTCTCCGAGCGCGTCGTCGCTGTCGGTGAGGCCGACCGCCGCCGTGCCGTCGCTCACCGCGCGGGCGCTCTGCTTGTTGCCGGCGACGACGCGGGCGCCGTTGGCACTCAGCGCCCGGTAGAACGCCTCCATCCGTGGCGTGCCCAGCATCTCCGCCAGTGCGGCGGCTTGGGTGGCGGTGGTGCCGAACAGCGGCTTGGCCAGCGCCACTTTGCCCTTCCACTTCGGCTCGGCGAGTTCCAGGAGCGTGCGCGGGCGCTCGGCCTCGGGCACCAGGTTCGTGTTCACGAGCAGCACCCGCACCCGCGCCGCGAACTGCTGGTATAGGTGGTTCGGCCCCGACGTGCCGGCGGGGTAGCCGATGCCGGAGACATCGCACGGGGCGTAGACGCCGAGTTCGGCGAGGCGGACGGTGCCGACGATTTCGTTGTTCCAGTGCAGCCCGGCGCGAGGGCGCTCTCGCTCTCGCTCCAGTTCCAGGGCGAGGCCGACACTCTTGTTCGCCTCGGTGTCGTACTTCGGCACCACCTCGATGCCGGTCTCGGCGGCGAACTCCTTGAACAGTTGCTCGGCGTACTCGGGGTCTTGGGCGCAGTAAACTACCACGCGCTCGGGCGACTTGGCGCAGCCAGCGAGGAAGACGATGGCGACGGCTGCCACCAGACCGGCGCGGCTTTTCCGGTTCCCTCCCCCCCGGAGGGGGAGGGCTAGGGTGGGGGGGAGGCCCGCGCCGGGAGCGAGTACGCCATCGGAATTCGACGCCCCTTGGCGATGGCGAGTCCCCCCCACCCTAGCCCTCCCCCTCGGAGGGGGGAGGGAACCGGAAGGGGCTGCGGGCCGATCAAGAATCGTCGAGCGGTTCACGTCGCCACCTCCGGCTCGGCCAACTGGATCGCGTCGGTCGGGCAGACCAGCGCGCACGCCGCGCAGTGGATGCAATCCAGCGGCCGCGCCAGGTACGGCGCGAGGCCGGCGCCGAGTTTCGACGGCGCCAAGCAGCGCGTCGGGCAGACCTCCCAGCACTTCGCGCAGCCGATGCATTTGGCGGCGCTCAGCACCGGCAGCGGCCCGGAGGCGAACTCGTCGTCGGTCACGGCCCGGCCTCCTCGTAGTCCCCGGCCGCGAGGTCGATCGGCGCCTCGTCCCCGGACGATTTGCGAGTGCCGGGCCGGGCCACGCGGTCGAGGGTGGCGTGCATCACCTGGGTCAACAACTCCGCCACCACCGGCGGGGCGTGCGGCGGGAAGAGACACGCGATGGCTCCCAAGTCGAACGCGGTGGCCGTCAGCCGGGCGCGCTTGTCGTCGGGCAGTTTCGCGGTCGCCAGCACCACCACGGGTACATCCGGGTAGCGCTCCTGCGCCCACGCCGCCGCGAGGAAGCCCGCATACGGCTCGGCCGGGTCGAGCAGCACGGCCAGCACCGCCAGCGGCGACTCGGCGAGGATCGGCGCGAGTGCGGAAGTTTTGGACGCGCCCGAATGCACCCAGCGCGACTCGGCGGCGAGGCGCGTGAGTAGGGCACCGGCCTCGAAGGGGTCGGCGTCGCTGGCAGTGTAGGCGGCGAGGCGCGCGGCTTTCATGGGGGGATTGTACGGGGACCGACCTTAGCCCGCGTCCCCCACCGCCGCCCCCGCCGCCCCGCCGCTCGCCGCCGGCACTAGCCCGAGGTTGTTCATGCGCCGCCACAGGGCCGTCCGGTTCAGCTTCAACAGCTTCGCCGCGACGGTCTGACTCCCCCCCGCCTGCGCGAGCGCCTGCTGCACCAGCCGCCGCTCGATCTGCGTGAGTATCTCGTCGAGGCCGAGGGCCGCTTTCGCCGGCGCGGGGTGCGTGGCCAGCAGGTGCTTCTCGTGCAGCAGTCGCGGCAGGTGCAACGGCAGGATCGGCCCGGAGCGCGCCTCGCGCTTGGCCTCGTTCAGTGTCTGGATCAGCTCGCGTGCCTCGCCCGGCCAGTCGTAACTCGTCAGCATGGCGACCGCGCGCGGGTCGAGGGCGATGCCCGCCGACGCCGACCAGCGCGCGGCGATCACTGCCACGTCGCCGGGGCGTTCCGATAACTTTGGCAGCGCCAACTCGAACACCGCGAGCGCCGCAAAGCCTGGGTCGATCAGCTTACGGCGGATCAACTCGGCGGCGCCCGACCCGCTGCCGACCATCACGCGCGGCGAGCGGTGGCTGGCGAAGTACGCCAGCAGCTTCCGCTGCAACTCCGGCGGCACGCGCTCGACGGGCGCCACGTACACCGTGCCGATCGCCGCGATGCTACTCAGCCCGGCCTTGCCGAACAGTTGGCCGTCCAACAAGTGCGCCGGCACGGCCGAGGCGTCCAGGCGCACGAACGCGAAGTCCCTGGCCGGACTGGCGTGGTGGACCGTGCGGGCGAGGGTGAGCTTGCCCGACCCCGGCGCCCCGGCGAGCCACACCGGCGCGCGGTTGGTCGCCGCGAATCGCGCTTGCGCCAAGAGCCGCTGCACCGCCGGCGAGGGGCACTCCAGGTCGGCCCAGCGGAAGCGCTCGGCGTGTGCCTGCCGCAGCCGGCCCCACTCGGCCGGCACGTGCGCGGACTTCGGCGCGTCGTCGGCTTCGGGCATCGGCGGCGCGGTGGCCAGCACCAGCCGCACGTCCCCGGCGGCGTTGGTCAGCGGCACGAACGTGATGTCCAGCCACGGCGGGCCGGTGAGTTCGCCCGGCAAGGCCCGCCGCACGCGCGCCACCTCCCCGGCCCAGGTTTCCGGCGGCACCGCCAAGGTGTCGGCCCAGCCGGTGGCCCCCTTCAGGCGGCTGAGCTTGAAGCGCCGCCACCCCACGCGCGTCTTGCCGGTGAGCCTCTCGAACGCCCGGTTGGCGTAGCGCACCCGGCCGTCGGTGCCCACGGCGTAGACGACCGAGGTGCTGGAGGCGAGCGCCCCGCGCCACGACGGCCGGCGGTTCGGAGGCGGGGGGGAGGGTTCGCCCATGCCCCGATTGTCGCCGACGGGAACCGGGAAGGCAAGGGTTTCGCGGCCCCCGCCCGCCGCCCGTCCGTAGTCTAGCTACCACCCCGATGTCAAATGCGCCGCCGCGGCGCGCGAATACCCCGGCAATCCCCCGCCGCCACGGGGGGGAGTACCACCAACACTTGAGGTTCCCATGTTCCGCCTCGCGGCCGCCCTCGGCCTGGCCCTCTTCGCCGCCGCCGGCGCGTACTTCGCCGCCCCCTGGCTCGGCGAGTACCCCGCCGAGGTGCTCGTCGAAGTCCCCTCGAACTCCACCGTGTTCGTCGTGCCGCTCACCGACGACGGCGCCAACCAGCAAACACTCAGCCTCGACCAACTCTTCGAGATGGGCGTCGATGCCCAGCAGGTGACGATCCCCCGCCGCAAGGTCGCCACCGGCTGGATGCCGTGGGACTACCGCCTGGTGCCGACGCAAAAACTGCTCGTGATCGACCGCCACCCCGTGGTGCGCGAGTGGACCGCGCCGCACACCACCGGCACCTCGGCGACCAACGAGTCGCTCGCGGCCGAAACCAAAGACGGCGTGAAGTTGTTCGTGGGCCTCACGGTGTCGGCGCGCGTCAGCCCCAGCGAAGCGCACGTCTTCTTGTACCACTTCGGCAGCCGGCCGCTCGCCGAAGTCATGGACACCAATATTCGCGGCTTCTGCAAGACTACGCTCACCGTACTCATGAAGGATTACCCGCTGGACGACGCGCGTGGCAAGAAGGATGTGATCTTTAAGCAGCTCTACGAGCAGACCGAGGCCGAGTACAAGAAGCTCGGCATCCACGTCGATTACGTGGGCTTGGACGGCGGCTACACGTACCAGAACCCCGCTATCCAGACGAGTATTGACGCGGGCCAAATCGAGGCGCTGAAAAGCGCGGTCGCACTCAACGCCAAATTAGCGCAGGACGAGCGCAACAAAATCACACTCGCCACCGCCGACATGCAAAAACGCTCCGCCGAATTACTGTTGAGCAACAAGGAGTCGGTCGAGTTCGACAACGAGATCAGCCTGATCCTCAAAAAAGCCGAGGCGATCCGCGCGATGGCTAAGAAGTTCGCCGCCGGCGGCGGCAGGCTCCCGCAGGTGATTTTACCATCGGGGGACGCCGGCAAGCAGGCACAGCCGCTGATGCTGCAACTCGACGGGAAGTAGTTTCGCACCACACACCACACACCACACACCACACACCACACACCACAATGCGTATCACTCTAGCCCCCGCCGCCCTGCTCCTCGCCCTCAGTGGGTGCGGCCCGCGGCAGTCCGAGCGCCTGGTGCTCATCGAATCGAACCACACCGCGTTCCGGGTGCCGGCCGAGGGGTCGCGCACCAGTGCTAAGTTCCTCAGCGCCGAATTCCTCGACCAGCGCAAAGTCGCCCTCACGCAGTACAGCCTCAAGCAGCGCAAGCGCGATGTCGGGCGTATGTACTGGAACTACGAGTGGATTCCGACCGAGTTCGTGATCGTCATCGACCGCGCGCAGAAAACGCAGGACTGGAAGGACTCGCGTGCCCTCGAACTCGAAACCGTCGAGTCGGTGAGTGTCAACCTCAACGTCTCGCTGACGTGCGAGATCGCCGAGGCCGAGGCGGCGACCTATGTATCAATTTTCGGCGGCTTCAAGGTCGATGAGCAGGGCAAGAAGACCGCGTTCAAGTCGCCCTCCGGCGTCGAACACGACCCGTCGCTGGCGCACGTGATGGACACGCACGTGCGCGGCTACATCCTCGCCGAACTCAGCCGCGAGGTGGGCCAAACGAAGTTGGACGAACTCGACGCCAAGGTCGGCGGCATCGTGCTCCAGACCTTCGAAAAAGCGCGCGGCTTCTTCAAGAGGCAGGGCATCACGGTCGTCAACTTGGGGTTATCGGCGGGCCTGCGATACGTGAACCCCGACCTGCAAAAGACCATCGACGAGCGCTTCACGTCCGCGCTCGACATCCAAAATGCGAAGCGCGAGGCGGTGACGGCCAAGAACAAGAACGACCGCGAGTTCGCCAAAGTCGAGGCCGAAGTCGCCGCCGCCAAGACGCGATCGACCGCCAAGGAGGCCACGCTGTTACAGGCGAAACTGGCCTACGCGATGGCCGAGACCGAGGCGTTCCTGATGGCCGCCAACGGCTGGGACGGCAACCCGGCCCGCATTGTGCCCCAGGGCGCCGCGTTCCTGTTCGGCTTCGACCGTGCGCTGGCGCCGGTAGCACCGGAGAAGAAATGAATTAAGAGACCGCCAAGGCGCCAAGACCGCCAAGGAAGACGCCCAAGAAGGCAGAAGAGTCAGGGTTCCAAAACCCAAAACTCTTCTGCCTTCTTGGCGTCTTCCTTGGCGGTCTTGGCGCCTTGGCGGTCTCTTAATCTACGCTAGGCTCCCACCGGCTCCGCAGCGGGGGGCAGGACCGGCGCGGCGTTCTCGACCGTGTCGAACACCAGCTTCTTCTCGCCGGCCTCCTCGCCGACTTTGACGATCACCTTCGACTTGCCGACGAACTCGCCCCGCAAGAGAGCCTCGCTCATCGCGTCTTCGAGGTGCTGCTCCACCGCGCGGCGCAGCGGCCGGGCGCCGTAGTCGAGGCTCGAACCCTTCTCGATCATGAAGTCCTTCGCCTCGTCGGTCACTTCGAGGATCAGGTCTTTTTCCTTGAGGCGCTTCGAGACCTTCGTCAACTCCATATCGACGATCTGCTTCAGGTTCTCTTTAGTGAGCGCCCGGAACACGATCGTGTCGTCGAGGCGGTTCAAGAACTCAGGGCGGAAGACTTTGCCCATCTGCTCGAGGAGTTTTTTCTTCATGTCCTGGTAGCTCACCTCGTTCGTCTTGGCGAACCCCTTGGTGAACACCGCGCTGAGGTCATCGGGCGTGATGATTTGCTCAGCGCCCACGTTGGTGGTGAGGATCAAGACCGTGTTCTTGAAGTCCACCACCCGGCCGACGTTGTCGGTCAGGCGCCCCTCTTCCATGATCTGGAGCAGCATGTTCCAGACATCGGGGTGCGCCTTCTCGATTTCATCAAGTAGCACGACCGAGTACGGCTTGCGGCGAATCTTCTCGGTGAGCTGGCCACCCTCCTCGTAGCCGATGTAGCCGGGGGGCGCGCCCACGAGCCGAGATACGTTGTGCTTCTCCATGTACTCGGACATGTCGAGTTGCACGATCGCCATCTCGTCGCCGAACATGAACTTCGCCAGCGTCTTGGCGAGCAGTGTTTTCCCGACGCCGGTGGGGCCGGCGAAGATGAAGCTGCCGATGGGGCGCTTGGGGTCTTTCATGCCGGCGCGGCTCTTGCGCACGGCCTTCGACAGGCTCTTGATCGCCTCGTCCTGGCTGACCACCGTGCCGTGCAGCTCCTCTTCCATCTTGAGGAGGCGCTTGGTCTCGTCCTCGCCGACTTTCTTCAAGGGCACGCCGGTCATCTTCGAGACGACCTCGGCGATGACCTCCTCATCGACCACGCCGTCGGCCTCCTTGGCCTTCTCGCGCCAGTCTTTGGTGAGCTGCTCTTTCTTCTTCTTGAGCTTGTCGGCCTGGTCGCGCAGGGATGCCGCCTTCTCGAAGTCTTGCTCCGCGACGGCGCCTTCCTTTTCGGTGTTGAGCTTCTCGATCTGCTCGTCGATCTCTTTCAAATCTGGCGGCCGGGTCATCGCTTTGAGGCGAATGCGCGCCCCGGCCTCGTCGATCACGTCGATCGCCTTGTCGGGCAGGCACCGGTCACTGATGTAACGGTCGCTCAGGTCCGCCGCGGCCTTGAGCGCCTCGTCGGTGATCTGCACGCGGTGGTGGGCCTCGTAGCGGTCGCGCAAGCCCTTCAGGATTTCGACCGCCTCGTCTTTAGAGGGCGGGTTGACTATGATCGGCTGGAAGCGCCGGGCGAGCGCCTGGTCCT
>CAXTPM010000074.1:9725-12302 GCA_964245865.1 uncultured Fimbriiglobus sp.
ATGTACTTGCGGTACTCGTCGAGCGTGGTGGCGCCGATGCACTGAATCTCGCCGCGGGCCAGCGCCGGCTTCAAGACGTTGGAGGCGTCGATGGCCCCCTCGGCGCCGCCGGCGCCGACGAGGGTGTGCAACTCGTCGATGAACAGGATGGTGTTCTTCGCGCGGCGCACCTCGTTCATGACGGCCTTGATGCGCTCCTCGAACTGGCCGCGGTACTTGGTACCCGCCACCATCATGGCGAGGTCGAGCACCACCAGGCGCTTGTCGCGCAGCAATTCCGGCACGTCGCTGTCGATGATGAGCTGGGCAAGACCTTCCACGATGGCTGTCTTGCCGACGCCGGCCTCGCCCAAGAGAACGGGGTTATTCTTGGTGCGGCGCGAGAGGATTTGGATGACGCGCTCGATCTCGTTGGCGCGGCCGATCACGGGGTCGAGTTTGGCCTGGCGGGCCAGTTCGGTGAGGTCGCGGCCGAAGCTGTCGAGCGCGGGGGTTTTGGACTTCTGCCGCCCGCCGCCGGTGCGCTCGCCGCCGCCGCCCGAGCCGCCGGTGCTGCCGCCGGCCCCTTCGTTCTCATTCGGCATGGGGTTGTGCCCTAGCAAGTTGAGGACTTCCTCGCGGACATCCTCGAGTTTCAGACTGAGGTTCATGAGCACCTGGGCCGCGACGCCCTCTTGCTCGCGCAGGAGGCCCAGCAGCAGGTGCTCGGTGCCGACGTAGTTGTGGGAGAGGTTGCGGGCCTCTTCGATACTGTATTCGATGACTTTTTTGGCGCGCGGCGTGTGCGGCAGTCGGCCCATGACGACCTGATCGCCCACCGCGCCGGGCTGGACGATGCGCTCGACTTCCAGGCGGATTTTGCGCAGATCGACATCCAGGTTCTTCAGCACGTTGGCCGCGACCCCGGACCCTTCTTTCACGAGTCCGAGCAGCACGTGTTCGGTGCCGATGTACTCGTGGTTGAACCGCTGCGCCTCCTGGTTGGCGAGCTGCATGACCTTGCGCGCCCGATCCGTGAAGCGTTCAAACATAGTGGTCCCCGTCTCCTCACGCCCCAAGGCTGCCGGGGGCAAGGGCGCCCGGAACGGTGTCCGGGCAACAAAATCGGTGCGGTCCCGTCGAGTGGTGCCGTCTAGCCCCCATCCTATTCAGAGGGGGACCGTCCGACCAACTGCGGCCCGGCCGATTCCCCACACTAGACGGGGCGGGGGCGGAATGGGTGCAAGGAACTCGGATCGCGGATTTCGGATCGCGGAACGGAAGATCGATCGGCAGCACGGGTTCGGGTCTGCGGTTCCGCGACCCCGACTAGGCGACCCGCAACGCCGTCCCGTGCCCCGCAACGAGTTCCCGCGCCACGCCGCCGTTCAGCTCGGCCTCCAGCATCTCCAGGGCGCGGGCGACCGTGGCGCCGTCGAGCACCCGGTGGTCGTACACGATCCTCACGTCAACGCCCCAGTCGGGGTCCATCACCCCGTAGGTGAGGGTGGTCGTACACGGCGAGATCGGGTGCAGCGACTCGGCGCCGAGCGCGGAGTAGACCGAGACGCCGAAGGTGCCGACGTAGTTGCCGCGCTGGCGCGGGACGTTGAGGGCCACCCACCACGCCAGCCGCCGCAGCGGCCACGGCAGCCGGGCGAGCGCGAGGTTGCGCCGGAAGTCGCCGCACTCCTCGACGGGGACGGTCTGGAACGCGCGCACGCGCTCGTGGACCTCCCCGACCGTCATTGAGGCGGGGTCTTTGATGCGCCCGATGAACACGCCGGACTCACCCCGGTAGTCCCGCTCGACCGCCAAGTTGGCCAGACTCACCGGGTACTCGACCAGGCGGGCGGTTGGGAACTTGACATACGCCCGGCGGAGTTGCGGCACGGCCACCGCCACGCGCGCGTAGCCGGCCAGGAATAGCGCGGTCCAGCCGGGGCGGCTCGGGCACGCCGCGCGGGCGTCGGCCAGGGGCGCGAGGTTCATGCGCCGCTGCACCGGCACCGTGGGAATGCCCCGCGCCGCGCGCAAGAGGTCGCCCACGAACCGGCGCTGCGGCGAGAGAGCGATTGAGCGGTAGCGCATGGCGGCTAGCCCCCCTTCACCGCCCGGAACACGAACGCCTGGCCCGCGTAGCTGAGCCGGTGCTCGACCGACGCGAACCCCGCGGCGCGGAGCTTGGCCTCGGTCTCGGCGGCGGGCAGGTAGTGGAAGCGCCCGGCGCGCGCCTCGGCCTTCAGCCACGCGCCGTAGCGCATCATGCGCGCCGAGTTCTTGAGGAACTTCACCGGCCGCTCGGCCGCGCGCAAGCCGCCAACCAGCGACTTCAGCCCGACCGCCCACCACGACGGCTCGGGTACGTTCACCGAGAACACGAACCGGCCGCCGGGCTTGAGCACCCGGCACACGTCCGATAGTAGCCGGTCGTAGGCGAGCTGCGTCCACACGCCCGCCGCCGGGTCGAAGTGCTCGGCGTACGACACCGACAGCCCCGAGACCGCGTGGTCGAACCCGCCGGCCGGGACGCTCGCCAGGCCGTGCGAGAAGTCCGCGTGCCGGAACTCGACCCGGCTCCCGGCCCCGACCTCCCGG
>CAXTPM010000074.1:12312-13802 GCA_964245865.1 uncultured Fimbriiglobus sp.
GACTTCCGACAGCAGCCGGTCGTAGGCGTGCTGCGTCCAGCGGTTCGTACTCGGGTCGAGCGACTCGGCATACGAGATCGACAGCCCCGAAATCGCGTGGTCGAAACTCGCGTCCGCGAACGGCGTGAGGCCGGGGCTGAAGTCGAGCGCCTGGAAAAGAATCCGCCCCGCCCCGCCGGCGAGTTCCGCGTCGAGCTTGGCATAGCGACCCGCGTTCGCCTCGGCCGCGTCGATGCCGAGCACACTGGCGATGCCGCCGCCGCTCGCCTGCCACAAGCCTTTCGAGAGCGTGCCGCCGCCGCACCCCAAGTCGAGCCAGGTTTCGCCGGCCTTCGGCGCGGCCCACTCGAGGGTGTCGGCGACGAGTTCCTGGAACACCGGCAGGTCGTGCTGGCTCCAGAACGCCTTCGCGCACTTGGCGTCGGCCCAGTAGTTCACGCGCCCCGGTACGGGGGGGGCGTGGTCGGCGGGCGCGGGTTCGAGCGCGGCGGGCGTCGCAGTCGTCATGGGGGCGGTCCTCGCGGGGGTCGCCTGACGTTGTACCGCGCCGGCGAAGTGGCAGGAAGGGCAAACTACGGCGCTGCCGACACGCGTGAGCACCCGGTTGCGGTCTCAAAGTAGGATGAAGCAGTCGGACGGGTCGCGGGCCGCTTGACCCCGGCCAGCAACTGGGTGCTCACGCACACCGGCACGCCGAGAGCACCGCATCCTCGGAGCGAGCTGCTATGGAGCCGATCAACTGGGGCGACGCGGCAGCACTGCCGGCAACTTTCGCGCGTCTGGCCGCGACGGCCGACGAGCACCGCGCGCGCCGACTCATCTGCGCCTGCTGCAAGCACCCCGGCGTGCTCCCACCGCACGGGGGCGGCAAACTCCGGCGCCTGGAGCAAGGATTTGTCCGGCTTGGCGAGCGTTACGCCGATGGGCTGATATCCGATAGGAGCGCCAGCAGACTTGGGAGGAAGTGATGGCCGACGAGTTCAGCACAACGTTCGGGGGTGACGACACCTTTTGCTCCACCGCCGCCATGTCGGCCAGGTACGTCCTGGGCTACGCCTGGGATCGGTGGGACTGGGCCACAATTGCCGCGGAGATGGGCGGGCCGGCGGCACTACTCGCCGTCGCGCGCGACATCTTCGGCCGCGCCTCGGCGCCTGTTGGCGACTCCCCAGACTGGCTGACCCCCACGGCCGTCTCGCTTGCGCGGGGCATCCATGAAGTAGGAGCCTACTGGCGGTTGCCGGTCCTTGCGGACGCGATTGAGGAAGCCGGGTGCGACGACGCGGAGCTGCTGGCCCACTGCCGGGGCGGGGGCGGGCACGTCAAGGGCTGCTGGGCGGTCGATTCCGTCCTGGGGGTCCGGTAGCCTGCCGCCAATCCGCACTTCGCCTCGTGAACCGGCCCCGTACAATGCCGGTCCATCCCACTGGCAACTTCCCCACCCACCCCGGCCACCACTCATGTGGCCGGACTGGAGCTTGAGCGACGAT
>CAXTPM010000075.1:0-13794 GCA_964245865.1 uncultured Fimbriiglobus sp.
GGCTTCTCGGCGCGGCCGGCGCAACCGGCGTAACCGAGGCCGCAAGTGGCCACGGCGAGGGCGGCAAACAGGGCGGCGCGGGGGGGGCGTGTCACGGGCGTTCCCCAGTTGGGCGGGTCAGAACAGCCAGAAGCTGGCGATGGCGAAGTAGACCGTGATGCCGATCACGTCGAGCGCGGTCGTCACCGCCGGGCTGGACGCCAGTGCGGGGTCGAAGCCGACGCGCCGGAACAGTAACGGTAACAGCGCCCCGACCAATGTGCCAATCACGCACAGTGCTAAAACGACTTGCGCGAAGACTAGTCCGAGGCCCAGGTGGGTAATGTCGCCGCTCGCGGTCGTGAGGTTTTCGCGGCCGACGCAGAAAGCCCGCGCCACCGCCAGGCTCGCCAGCGCAGCGCCGAGGGCCAGGCCCATGCGCAGCTCGGTCCAGACGATGCGGCCCCAGTCGGCGAGCGTGACTTCCCCGAGCGCGAGTGCCCGCGTGACCAGGGTGGCGGCCTGGGTGCCGGAGTTCCCGCCGGTCGCGGTCATCAGCGGGATGAATAGCGTCAGCACGGGGACGCGCCGCAGCGCGCCCTCGAAGTGGTCGATGGCGAAGTAGGTGCCCATCCCCAAGACGAACAGGCCCGAGAGCCACGGCACGCGCTTGCGCCAGACGCTCAGAAACGGCGCTTCGAGGTAGCTCGCGCCCAGCGGGCTTAAGCCGCCCTGCTGTTGGAGCGCGTCGGTGGCCTCCTCGGTGATGACATCGATCACGTCGTCGTGGGTGACGATGCCGACCAGCCCCCCGCCCGAATCGACCACCGGCAGGGCGATGAAGTCGTACTGCGCCAGCAACTCGGCCGCGCGGCGCTGGGGGTCGGACGCGGCGAGGGTGACCAGTCCCCCGGAGTCCATCGCCTCCTGGATGAGGGTGTGGCGCGGGGCGAGGATCAGGTCGCGCAAGCTCAAGACGCCCAGCAGCCGGCGCGGCCCCACCCCCGCCGCGCGCCCCACGACTTCGCCGAGGATGTAGACGTAGTAGATCGTCTCGCGGTCGGGGGCTTGCTGCCGGAGTTGGTCGATCGCCTCCGCGGCGGTGAGGGTGGGGGGGAGCCAGGCGTAGTCGGTGGTCATCAGCGCCCCGACGGTGTCGGCCGGGTAGCGCGTGAGCGTGGCGATGTCGCGCCGCTCGGCCTCATCGACCACGCGCAGCAGCGCCTCGCGCACCCCGGCCGACTGGCGGTTGAGGAAGTCGGCGCGGTCGTCGTGGCTCATGCGCCCCACCAGCGCCCCGAGTTGCGGCCGCACGACCTTGCCGGCGACCATCGCGGCCTGCAGCGCGGCCGGCAGGTACTCGAAGATCGCCGCCTGGGTGCCCACCGGCGCGGGGCCGACCGCGCCCCAGAGTTCGTCGGCGGTGAAGTCGTCGTCGAGCGCCTCGGCCACCGCCGCGGGGTGCAGCGTCTCGCAGAGCGCGGCGATCGCGTCGGTGTCGCCGTCCGCGAGCAGGCCGCGCAGTTCCGGCGTGTAGAGCGGGTGGCTCATCGGGGCGCCGGGCGGGGGGCTAAGCGGGCGGGGATGCCGTTACGTTATCGATCAGCCGCGTCCGGCCAAGGTGGACCGCGCACGCGACCAGCACCGGGCGCGCGATCGGGCCGGTTAGCGGAGCCATCGACTCGTCATCGACCACTTGCGCGTACTCGACCCGCGCGCCGGGAATCGCCGCGAGGTCCGCGCGCAACCCGGCCTCGATCGCTGTCGCCGAGCGCTCGCCCGTCTCGACGCGGGCCGCAGTCAAACGCAGCGCCCAGTAGATGCCCGGCGCTACGGCCCGCTCCTCTGGACTGAGGTAGCGGTTGCGCGAACTCAGGGCCAGCCCGTCGGGGTCGCGCACCGTCGGGGCGATCACCAGTTCGATTGGCAAGTTTAAGTCGAGTACCATGCGCTTCAGGATGCGGGCTTGCTGGGCGTCCTTGGCGCCGAACACCGCCACGTCGGGACTCACAATATTGAACAACTTCAGCACCACGGTTGCGACGCCCGCGAAGTGCCCAGGGCGCGACGGGCCGCACAGTTCTTGGGCCAGGGCTGGCAACTCGACCGCCGTGGCGAACCCCGGCGGGTACATCTCCGAGGCGTCCGGCGCGAACACCGCCGCCGCGCCGGACGCGGCGGCGAGCGCGATGTCGGCGTCCAGAGTGCGCGGGTAGCGGGCGAAGTCTTCGGCCGGGCCGAACTGCGTCGGGTTGACGAACACGCTCACCGCCACGAACTCGCAGCGGGTCCGGGCGAGTCGGATCAGTTCGGCGTGCCCGGCGTGCAGCGCGCCCATCGTGGGGACGAGGCCGACCCGGTGGCCATCGGAGCGCGCGGCGGCGACGGCGGAGCGGATGTCGGCGATGGTGGGGGCGAGGCCGCTCAACTGCCCCGCCCCGCCGGCACCGGCTGCGCCAGCACCATCGCCAGGTACGACCGCTCCTCCGGCGCGCCCAGGCCCAGTTCCGCCGCGGTCTCGACCACGACCGCGGTCGCCTCCGCGCGGCGACTCTCCTCGGCGAGCACCTCGATTTCCACGAACGAGCCGATGGCCCCGACGCGGTCGAAGCAGACCTCGACCGCGAAGCCGCCGCGGGTGCAGCGGTAGACCTGGCGCGTCTTCTCGACCACCGCCACGGGGCGGTAGCGGAGTGCCAGGAGGAACTGCACCGCCGCGCGGGCCGAGTCGCCGCCGGCACTCAAGCTTAGTTCGATCTCCTGGCGGGCCTTCGCGGCGCCCGGCCCCTTCGGCCCCTTGTAAGTCAAGACCGTCTGGCTGTCGCAGGTGCGCAGCCTCAACACCTCGTCGGTCTTGGCGAGGTCGCGATCGGGCGCGCCAAAGTAGTGGTCGGACTCGCGGCGCGGCGGGGTCGCCTCGGCGTGCCACTCCAGGAGCTTGGCGCGCAGCGGGGCTTCGTCGGCGACGCGGTACTTGTTCTCGACCTCGAACACGGCGGACTCCGGGGGGGCGCTCGTCGGCGACGCGGGCGCGGGCGGCGGACCCCGCCCCGGCGATGATACGCGGCGGGGCGGGTCGCGGAAACCGCGCGCCGGGGTTCGGCGCGATTCGCGCGCGGCGCATCTGGCGGCGGCGGCGCGGTTTCTGCAAGATACGCCCGCCCCCCGCGAAGTTCCCAGTTGATAGAAGGTGTGGGGGGCCACCGAGTCCGCCCCCGAAACCGTACCGAGGTTCCCGCCGCGATGTCTACCGTGCCCCCGAACCCCAACCACCCGCAGCAGGTCGTCGTGACCCAACAACCGGGCGCCTCCCAGCAGCCGGTCGTGATTAATACGCAGTCCAACGCCCCCTCGTCGAACCTCGCCCCGAGCCGCAGCTCGGAGATCAAGCTCGTCAGCCACTCAAACCTGTTTTACTGGTGGCCGGTCTGGGCGCTGGCGTTCCTGATGGCCGCGATCACCTACGCCGAGGGGAGCCGCATGGTGCCGCTGCTGCGCGGCTACGACCTCAGCCGACCCGACGCGGCGAGCGACGAGTACCACGTCGTGCCGACCGAGGACACGCGCAACTGGCTCAAGAAGAAGTTCGACGCCAACATCCCCGACAGCGCCGCGGCCGACCGCGCCGAGTACCGCACCCCCCGCATGAGCCAGCGCTCCTGGCCGGGCGTCGTGTTCGTCATGGGCCTGATCCTCACCATCATCATCACCAACGTGCCGCTGCGGGGACTCTGGTCGTTCGTGGTGATTATCGTCGTCATCGCCATGACGCTGCTCTTGGCACTCCTGGACGTGTGGGACAACATCTTCCGCCTGCTGGGCAACTTGCACATCCACATCAACTACGGGGGCTACCTCACCCTCGGCGTGCTGCTGTTCATCATCTGGGCGCTCGCCACGTTCCTCTTCGACCAGCGCACGTACGTGATCTTCACCCCAGGGCAGGTGAAGGTGTGCGAGCACATCGGCGACGCCGAGCAGGTCTACGCGACCAGCCTGATTAGCCTGGAAAAGCAGCGCGACGACATCTTCCGCCACTACGTCTACGGCCTCGGCTCCGGCGACCTGATTCTCAAGATCGGCGGCGCCGAGCGCCGCGAAATCCGCCTGCCCAACGTCCTGAGCCTCGGCAGCCGCCTCAAGCGCGTCCAGGACATGCTGCGGGTCGTGGCGACGACTTAGTAGTGGTTGGTGGTCGGTGGTCAGAACAGAAACAGCGGAAGCCCAGGGGCACTACCCCTGGGCTTCCGCTGTTTCTGTTCTGACCACCGACCACTATTCAAGTTGCTGCTTCACCAACTGCAAATAATGGGTTGTCTTCTTCTCCTCGATGCGCTTGGCGAGGAACTCCTCGGCGTCGGCCTTTTTGGCGTAGTCGAAGGTCTCGATCGGCTTGGAGCTGTTGTCGTAGACGACCCAGACCGCGCGGTTGCGGACCTCCTTGACCGCGCGCACGCGCTTGACGGCCGGCTTCTTGACCGCCGCGGGCTTCTTGACTTTCGCCTTGGCCTTCGACTTCGCCTTGGGCTTCTCGTCGTCATCGCCCTCATCGTCGTCGGCGTCGGCATCGCCCGCGTCGGCCTCCTCGACTTCCTCCTCGTCCTCCGCGGGTTCGCCCTTCGCGGCCGCGGCCTCCTTCTCGCGCGCCTCGACGGCCTCGGACTCCCGGCGCATGTCCATCCGGCTCGGGCCACTTTTTTTCTTGGCTGCCATCGAAAGCGTCTCTTCTGTGTGCGACGAATCCCGAATCGAGTAGTCTACGGAGCGCGGCCATGGGCGGCAAGGTTCGCCGGGCGACTCAAATCCAACCCTTGCGCCGGAACAGCCACAAACTCCCCGCCGCCACTAGCCCCATGAACGCCATCGTCGCCCCGAAGCCGTAGTCGCTCTTGAGGCCCGGCATCCACTCGAAGTTCATGCCGTACACGCCGGTAATCAGCGTCATCGGCAGGATCACGGTCGAGATCATCGTCAGGACTTTCATCACCTCGCTGAGTCGGTTGCTCATCGCACTTAAATGCGACTGCATGAGGTCCGAGACCATCTCGCGCGCCGAGTCGATCTGCTCGACGTAGCGCACCAGGTGGTCGTACACGTCGCGGTAGTACACCAGCTCGCGCGGCCCGATGAGCTTGAACTCGCTGCGCGTCAGGCGCGCGAGCACCTCCCGCTCGAAGAGCAGCGTCTTGCGCAGCACCGTGACGCGGCGCTTGAGGCGCAGCAGGTTCGCCATCAGTTGCGGCCGGGGGCGGTGGAAGACGTGGGTTTCGAGCGCATCCAGCGCGTCGATCACCTCATCGACCGCCGGGGCGCAGTCGTCCACCATCGCATCCAGCACCAGGTGGAACAGGTAGTCCGGCCCGCGCACCGCGAGTTCGGCGTGGCAAGTCGCGTGCTTCCACGCCTGCTCGACGCACGAGAGTTCCCGGCCGTGGTGCGTGATCAGCAGGTGGTGCGTCAGGACCGCACTCAGTTGCGGCGGGGGCGGCAGGTGGCCCCGGTCGGGGATGCGCTTCAACGCCGACGCGCCGGGGGCGGCGCCCGCTTCGGCCGGCGGCGGGGCGGGCAGCGGGGTGACGATCACGAACAGGTAGTCCGGGAACTCTTCGACTTTGGGCAGGTGCGCCGCGCGGCCCTGAGGCGTCTCCACGCGCTCGGTGATGTCTTCACGCGTAAGCGAGTGCACCGGCATCAGTTGCCCGAAGACGCGCTCCTCCTCGTCGCGCGTGGCGCCCTGGAGGTCGATCCAGAGCACGTCGTCGTCGGACAGCTCGAGTCTGCCCGAGTCGGGGAGCCGGTACTCATCGCCCCAGCCGCGGCCGGCGCTCCAGTGCAGAGTGCGGATCATCGGCTACTACCGGGCAGCACCCCGCTGGAGACACCGTTGCCCTGGACCTCGCCGGTCTTGCGGTTGTAGACGTACTGCTTCGCGCGGTTGCCGACCTCCACGCCGGGCGAGCGCTTGCGCTCGGCGACCAGCGCCAGGCGGTCGCCGGAGCCGTCGAAGATCACCGACTGCTGCTGGTAGCGGATCGTCGCGGCGGTCCCGGCGTACTTGTCGTCGTAGAACTGGCCGTTGCCCTGGGCCACCATCTGCTGGTCGGGCGGGGCGTCGGGCCTGGCGCGGCTGCTCGACACGACCATCGACCGATCTGAACTCAGGTGCGTCGTGCCGGCGGGGACTTCGTAGTCCACCAGCGGGAAGTTGACGTTGTTGGTCGGCAGGTTCCACACCTTGCTGGTGCCGGCGAAGTCGGCCTGCTGGTAGAGCTTGCCCTTATCGACCGCGCGCATCGACTGGTCGAAGCGCACGAGCGTGAGCTTGTAGGGCGCGGCCGGGTTCGCCGCCGGGGCCGGGGCGCCGGGGGCGGGGACCGCGAGGGCGTCGCCGCCGTCGGGCTGCAGGATGCGCAGCTCGCCGGGGCCGGCCGCGGCCACGTCCTGCCGGGCGTCGGCCACCTGCACCTCGATCTCGCGCCCTTCCAAACTTTGCGCTTTGAGCAGGCGGCGGTTGCGGTCGTACTGCTCCTCGGTAAAGCGCACGGTGCGCGCCACCGCGCCCTTCTGCCGCGACGCCTCGTCGTCGGGCATCGGGGTGACGGCCGCCTTCTTCACCCTCGCACTTTTGCTAGCGGGCTGCGGCGTGTTGGACGCCACCTGGGTTCCGCCGAGGGGGCCGGGCATGGTGTCGCGCTTGAGTTGGTTGAAGTAGATCGGCCGGTCGAACGTCACGTCGAGCCGGTGCCCCATGACGCGCGAGATGCCCGTCGTGCCGTCGTCGGCCGGGGCGCCGGGTTCGGGCGCGATCACGGGCAACAGCCCCGGCCGCGCCTCCTGCTGGACGGCCGCGACCGTGCCGAGGAACTCGGCGTTGCCGAGACTGCCGCGGAAGACCATCGAGCGCGTCCAGCGGATGTCGAGTTCGTTGCGCTTCGCACTCGGGTTCCCCGCGAGGTCGCTGCCGGAGGGCATGAGCAGCGACCCGGCCCCGGTCACTTCGGCCTCGTTGGCCGACTGGTCGATGCGGATCGTCGGGCCGTAGAGCGCCAGCGACTCGTAGATCACCTGCGCGATGTCGTTGGGCGCGGCGGTGACGACCATCACTTGCGCGACTTCGCCCCCCACGCGCTTGGCGTCCAGGGTCAGTTTCGCCCCGGCGATGTCGAGTCCCCGGACGGCCTTGGTGGGGTCGGTCGGGTCTTGGTGCGCGACCACGCGGTCCTCGCAAATCGCGGTGTCCATCTCGTAGCGGTACTGCGGCTCGGACCCAGGACGGGCCGGCGCCGGCGGCGCGGGGGCGCGGCCGGGCGCCACGACCGGCTGCCGCACGAGCGTGCTCTGGATGAAGCGCGCCGAGAGCACCAAGGGCGGCTTGGGCGCCGGCGGGCCGACGAACTCGGGCGCCTTCGCCACCTCGGGCGGAGGGGCGACTGGCGGCGCGGCGGGGGTCGCCGGCGCCGGAGGAGCCGCAGCGACCGGCCCGGCGGGCCTAGCCGGCGGTGGAGCCGGCTTCGGGTCGCGGAAGTAGAGCTTCAACTGGTCGGTGTCTTTGATGACTAGCTCGGTCGAGGTCACGCCGACGCTGCCGAGGGCGTCGAGCTGGCGCGGGGTGGCCGAGCGGCCGTTCTCGCCGCGGTTGGCGCCGATCACCCCGCTCGCCCCGCCCGCACCGAGCCACAGCCAGAGTTGGTCGCCCTTGAGGCGCATGTCGGCCTTGGTGTCGGTGAACTCGGCCTTGCCGTCGAACTTGAGTAAGTCCTGCTCCTCGGTGCCGATCGTCACGCGCTCCTGGGTGAGCACGCGGTTCCACCTCGCGCGCACGGTCTGCTCGCCGGTGCTGGGGTCGAACAGCCCCGCCTCGCCGGGGCCGGCCACGCGCGTCGAGGTGCGCTTCGAGAGCTTGCTGGTGGCCGGCGGCTCGGTCGAGGTGATGACGATCTCCCCGGCCACGCCCTCGCCGCCGCTCACGAGCTGGTTCTGCTCGCGCTTGGCCGTCACGGGGGCGCCGCGCAAGGTCGTCACGGTGCGCTTGCCGTCGGCCTCGACGGTGTGCAGCAGTTCGGTGCCCTGTGCTAAAAGTTGCTCGGCGCCCGCGCTGACGAACACGTTCGCCCCCGTGGCGCGGACGGCGCGAATCTTCAGCCCGCCGCGGTCGAGCGACTGCGGCTTCTGCGGCCTGGGCGCCGCCTTCCCATCGGGCAGGGGCGGCGGGGTGGCGCCGTCGAGCGTGACATCCAGGTGGGTGCAGAACAGGTCGTCGCGCGGCTTCGTGGCCGAGAGGCGCGTGAGGGCCACGTGGTCGGTCGGCCCCGTCGCCGCCTCGAACTCCGCCAGCCCCTTCTCGAAGTCGTAGCGGAACGAGCCGGGGGTTTCGATCACGAGCAGCGTCTTCGACTCCAGGCGCGAGGCGAACACACCGGCGTCGAGCAGCCCGCCCACGAGTGCCAGGCCGGCCGGCGGCGGGTCGGGCACGACGGCAGCGGGGACCGGCTTGTCGGACTTCGGCGCGGGGCCGGACCCAGGGAACGGGCTACTGCCGTCGGTCCAGAGGTTGAACTGCACCGCCTCGGCGAGTTCGATGCGGCGCACGCCGGAGTAGCCGATGCTCCCGCCGCGCTTCGGCGCCGGCGCCCGAGCGGCCGCGCCGGGCGCCGGGGGTGGCTCGGGCGGCGTCGGCGTCAGGTAAATCTTCATCCCCCGCGCGGTGATGGTGGGCGGCGGCAGCGCCTCGCCGAGCACGATGCGGGCCACCGCGCCCTCGGCGCGGAGCGCCTCGCCGCTGAGCACGCCGGTGGTGTTGTCCAGCGAGCGCAGCGGCCGCGGCAGGTTTTTGCGGTCCACCACTTCCACCTCCGCGGCGGTGGTGAGGTGCGCCACGGTGTTGGGGTCAACCGCCGCGCCGCCGGGGTTGCCGGGGGCGACTTCGCCGGCGGTCGGGTCGCTGTAGTAGAGCGGCCCGGCGGTGCGGAACACCAGGAAGTCCGACGGCCGGGCCGACTTCTGGTTGTTCGTCACCACGATCCGACCCTGCCGCAGGTCGCGCGACAGTTCTTCGGCGTCGCTCTCCAGTACGAACCCGATCAGCTTCGCGCCGGGCTTCTCCTTGGTGCCCATGATGTCGTTGACGCCCGCCACGGGGCGGTCGAAGCGCAGGCGCGCCCGGTCGGAGTGGGCGGTCGTAATCTCCTCGCCCTCGCCGGGCTTCCCCGCGTCGGGCTTGCCGAAGTAGGCGATCGAGAACGGCGCGACGTTCACAATATTCGACGGCCGCGCGGCGGGCGCGAACGCCGGCTGGCCGCACGCGAAGGCCATCCCCTTGTCGCGCAACTCGATCTGCAGCGGGTAGGCGATGCGGTTGGTCGCCTCGGGGCTGTCCGGGCCGAAGGCGAGCTTGAGCCGCGAGATCGTCCCCGACGGCCCGGCCGGCGGCAGCGGCTCCGGCGGCGCGTCCGATGTCGAGGGCAGCAGCGCCCGCGGCAGTTCGGGGAGGCCGTCGATCTGGCCCAAGAATAGGCTGTAGACGAGGTACGCCCCCACCAGGCCGACGAGGCCGAGCACGAGCAGGAGAATCCGCCGGGGGGTCCACATGGGCTAGTCGTCCTGTTGGCGTTATCCCGGCGGCGCGTCCGTGTCAAATTGCGCCCACACCCCTTGCGAGGCCAGCACCCACTGAATCGATTCGCGCACCGCGCCGCGCCCGCCACCGAGCATTGTAACCGCCCCGGCGACGCCGCGCAACTCCGGCGCCGCGTCGGCCACCGCGACCCCGAGCGCCACGCGGCGGAACACGGGCAGGTCCGCGAGGTCGTCGCCGATTGCGACCGCCTGAGTCGGCCCGAACCCCGTCGCCGCGAAAATCGCCGGCAGCACCGCTGCTTTGTGTTCGACTCCCTGCCAGACGTGCCGCACGCCCAACTCCGCCGCCCGCCGGCTCACCGCGCGGCTGGTGCGGCCCGAGAGGATTGCCACCGCGTGACCGGCGGCTTGCGCCATCTTGATGGCCGAGCCGTCGCGCACGTGGAAGCGCTTCAGCTCCTCGCCGGAGTCGGTGTAGACGATGCTGCCGTCGGTGAGGACGCCATCGACATCGAGAATCCACAGCCGCAGCGGCGCGAGCGCCTCGGCCGAAAGCTCGGTGCGCACTAGCCCGGCCCCGGCACGACTTTGAGCGTACTCGCCGGCGGCGGCACGTCCGGCGGCAGCCCGAGCAAGTCCGTGATGTCGAGCAGCCGACGGGGCGCGAGTCCTCGTCGAGCACCGGCAACTCGCTGATCTTGCGCGCCTGCATCAGTTCGAGCGCCTCGCCGAGTTTCGCCCGGCGCGAGACCGTGAGCGGGTCGGCGGTCATCACGCCCGCAATCGGCTCGTCCAAGGCGCCGTCGCGGTGGCTTTCCAAGAGGCGCGCGAGGTCCGAGTCGGTGAACAGCCCGGCGAGCGTGCCGTCCGCGGCGGTCAGCATCACCGCGCCGGTGCGCCGCCCGGTGTGCCGGACTTGGGCGAACACCTGCCGCACGGTCTCCGACGCCGGCGCCAGTCGCAGTTCCGCCCCCCGGCGCATGAACGCCTCGACCCCGGCGAGCTTCCGCCCCAGGGTGCCGGCGGGATGAACCCGTGCGAAATCCTGGGCGGTGAAGCCGCGCGCGTCCAGGAGCGTGAACGCCAGCGCGTCGCCTAGGGCAAGCATCAGGGTCGTGCTGGTGCTGGGGGCCAGTTGCAGCGGGCACGCCTCGACCACGGGGCCGTAAATAATTGCCGCGTCGGCGATGCGGGCCAGAGTGCCCGTGGCCCGGCCGGTGATCGCCACGAGCGACCCGGACGCCGCCTTCAAGGGGCCGAGCAGCTTACCCAACTCGTCGCCGTCGCCGCTGTGCGACAAGACGAGTGCCACGTCGTCGGGGTGGACCATGCCCAAGTCGCCGTGGACCGCGCGCGTCGGGTCGAGCAGGTACGCGCGCGTTCCCGTGGAGTTGAACGTGCCGACGAGTTTCTGGCCGACATCGGCCGACTTGCCCACGCCCGACACCGCCACCCGGCCGCGGCACGCTTCGAGGCGGGACGCCACCGCATCGAAACTCGAATCGAGCGAGTCGGCCATCGCGTGGAGGGCGTCGGCCTCCACCCGCAGGATGCGCCGGGCGGGGCCGAGGCGGTCGGGGCGCGGTGGCGTGGGGAGGGGCCGGCTCATGCGCGCGAGTGTACCGGCAAGCGGGCGGGGGGGCAAGGGGGAGTGTCGGAGGAGTGAAGGGCGAAAGCCCGGCGACGTTCGTCGCCGGGCTTTCGCGGGTGGTGTGCTACTTCCCCGCCCGCAAGTCGTACACGTGCAGCTTGTCCTGGTCGCGCACGTACAGCTTGCCGCCCGCGAGGGCCGGGTGCGCCCACTGGGCTTTGCCGCTGGGGTCGGGCGTCTTGAACGCGCCGTGGGCCTCGTAGCCGTCGGGGCTGGCCGCGACGAGGGCGACGACGCCGTTCTGATAGCGGAACACCAGGCGGTCTTCGTAGCCCAGCACCGCCGCGCTGCCGTCGCCGCCCTGCGAGCCTTTGGTCTCCTGCCAGCGGATTTCGCCGGTGTCGAGGCTCACGCAGCACGGGTGGCCCTGGTTGTGCGCGTGGCCGAAGTAGACGTTGTTGCCCACCGCGACCATGCCGCCGTGGTGGTTCTGGCACTCGCGCGCCTTGTAGGCTTTGAGTTCGACGAGCGTGAGTTTGTCGCCGGCGGCAGTGATTTTGAGCAGCGCCGAGCCGCCGTCGGCGTAGCCCGTGGAGACCCAGACGCGGTCGCCCTTCACCACGGGGCTGGGGATGTTGGCCACCGAGTTCAAGGGTTTATTGTACTCGAACAGTAGCTCGCCGGTTGCGGCGCCCACGAACGCGCAGCCGGCTTTTTGGCCCACCAGATTCAGCGCCACCGCCGCGCCGCCGACGCGGGTCAGCACCGCCGAACTGTAGCCGCCGGCCGGGCCGGGCTGCGACTTGAGCCCGGCCTTCCAGACCACCTCGCCGGTGCCGGCTTTGAGCGCCACCATCGCGGCGTCCTTCGATGCCGGGCTGGCGATGATATTGCCCTCGAACGCCAGCACGCTCTCGGCGTAGCCCCAGGCGGGGACGGTGCCGCCGAAGTCCTTGACGTAATCGACGCTCCAAAGTTTGGCACCGGTCTTGGCGTCGGCGGCGAGCAGCGTGCCGCCCATGCTGACCGCGAACACGCGCCCCTCGCTCACCGTCGGGGTGCCGCGGGGGCCGTCGCCGTAGCCGACCTTCGCGGCCGGGGCGATCGCCGTCTTCCAGAGTTGCTTGCCACCTGCCGCGTCGAGCGCCCACAAGTATTCGGTGCCGTCGTCGAGCAGGCCGGTGCCGTAGACCACGCCGCCCGAAACCGCCACGCCGGAGTAGCCGCCGCCGAGGCCGGTGAACGTGGCCAGCTTAGGCGGGCCGTCGGCGGGGAAGTCTTTCAGCAGGCCCGTCTCGGCGGAATAGCCGGTGCGGTCGGGGCCGCGGAACTGCGGCCAGTCGCCCCCCGCGGGAGTAGGGGCGGTCTGTAGGAGTGCCGCCAGAATGAGAGTCGCCGTCATTGCTCGTTCCCCGGTGCCGCGGTGCCCGCAGCCACCCTAGCCGAATCCAGGCGGGTGGGCGAGGGGAACCTGCGGAAACTGGGCGGAACGCCGGCGGCGCCTGAGCTACCGGAAGCGGTTGTAGCTGAACCCCACCGCGACCGGCGCCGGGCGGTAGTAGACCGGCCCCCACGGGTCGTAGTACGGCCGCTCGTACACCACCACGGGGCGCGGCTCGCGCACCACCACCCGCGTCGGCGGCGGCACCCGGTTGGCGCTCGAAAGCATCTCCTGGATCACGGGGTCCGACACGCCCGCGGCGTTCAGGTCGCGCAGGTCGCCGGGGGTCAGGCGGAACGTGCTCCCGGTGCTGCGCAGGTAGTCGATAATCACGCCGTCGGACATCTTTTTGCCGGTCGCGTCGGGCTGGGAGAGTTGAATCACCTCGGCGACGGCGAGCGGCCCGCGCCTTGCCACCTGGGCCTCGGCCTGGGCGATCTCCTTGAGGTCGGCGCGCTCGCGGGCTTTCTCGTCCTTCTCGGCGCCGATGGCCCCGCCGATCCCCGCACCGGCGAGTCCGCCGATCGCAGCACCCGCGAGCGGGTTCTTGGTGGCGAGGCCGATGCCGGTGCCCACTGCGCTGCCGATGAGGCTGCCGCCCACGGCGCCCTTGCCCGTCTCGGACATGCTGGCGCAGCCGGTGAGGCCGAGCGAGATGAGGGCGGCGGCGAGAACGAAAGTGCGGGCGGTCATGGCGAAATCCTCACGGGGCAGGCGCCGCGGCACGATGCCCTGGGTGCGGGTTCGTGTCAACACTAGTATTCGAGGCGCCGCGCCGGCCGGGGGCGCGTCCCGCGGGTAGAATCGGCGAACCCGCCGGGCCGCGATAACATCAAGTCAGGCTCAACCCCCCGATTCGCACCGACCCGAAGTGAGCGCATGGCCGACCCGCAAGTCCAGAGTGACGCCGCCCGCGGCCCCGAGCCGGCCCACGACTCGGCCGACCGGCCGGTCGATAACGCGCCGTACCTCACCTACAAGCACCACGAACTGACGATTGAAGGCTACAGCCGCGCGGCGGTGCAGAGCTACTGGCGCGTGCCGGAACTCAAAGTCGGCTTCGACCTCGGCGCCCACCCCTGGGACTTCATCGGCACGCCGAACTGGTTCATCAGCCACGCGCACCTCGACCACGTCGCGGCCCTGCCGGTGTACGTGGCCCGGCGGCGGATGATGAAGATGACGCCGCCGCGAATCTTCGTGCCGG
>CAXTPM010000076.1:0-5930 GCA_964245865.1 uncultured Fimbriiglobus sp.
AACACCAGATCGCGCAACCGCCGCGAGATCAGTACGAGCCCCAGCAGGAACGACATATGGTCAATGCCCGTGAAGATGTGCATGACGCCCATCTGGATGAAGCCCTGGTCCAGCAGCGCCATCATGTGGCGGTCCCGTTCGCGGCCGGTGCGGCCAGTCGCGGCGCCCACATCACCTGGGTCGGCCTGGCCTCGACCGACATGCTGTACTTCGCCAGCGGTCACCTCGGCCTGCCCGACGGGCCGCGTCACCAGCAGCCGCACGCCGCCAAGCGGGATGGGGCGCGTCACGGCTAGACCGCCACTTGGCGTTCGGCCTCAGCCTCGGCCGCGTCCTCGGCCTCGTGCCCCGGCGGGAAGAAGGTACACACGGCGATACCCAGCATGTACAGGCCGAACATCGGCACGAAGAGGTACATCATCGTGATGACATCCGGCGTCGGGGTAATCACCGCGCTGAAGACTGCTAAGCCCATGAACGCTTGCCGCCACTTGCCGAGGTAGTCCGCGCCGCTGAACACCCCCAAGCGGTTGAGCGCGATCATCACCAGGGGCGTCTGGAACGAGACGCCGAACACCAGCGGCATAATCAGCGCCAGGCTTAGCCACTCGTTGAGGCGCAGGTCGGGATCGACATCAATGAAGTTGTTGAACGCGATCAGCGCCGACACCGCGCCGGGGGCGACTACAAATTGCCACATGACCACGCCGCACAGAAATAGCATCACGCTGGGGCCGAACAGGCGGTACACATAAGCGCGCTCCTGCGGGTACAGCCCCGCCGCGACGAACGCCCACATCTGGTACAGCACCCACGGGCTGGCGATGATGAGCGCGCACAAAATGGCCACCTTGAAGTAGACGACCATCCCCTCTTGGGCGCTTAAGGTGGTGAGGTACTTCTTGTTCTCGAGGAGGACTTCGCCGTTGCGGGCGAGGAACTCGATTTCCGCGGGCCGCACCAGAATCTCGGCCTTGATCGTCTTGGCCTCGGGGTCCGCCGGCGTCAGGTTGAACGCCTTGGCGATCGGCCCGATCGGCAGTTCGGCCGCCAGCGGCAGCGGCAGGCGCCTCAGTTGGGCCTTCTCGGCCTCGCCGAACGGGTTGGTGCTGCCCTGCGCCGCCGCCCAGCGCTTCTGGAGGGCCAGGGCGTCTTCGGGGCTGATGTCAGGCACGTTCTCGGCCAGGATCGCCTTGGCCTTGTCGTTGCGGCGGGCGGTGAAGTCCCGCATCATCGTCTCGACCGGCTCGGTGATGACCCCCAACAGCGGCCGGAACAGGCCGATGCTCTTGTTGTTCAGGCTGTGCCCGACGCTATCCAGAATGAAGCCGCCCAGCAGCACCACCAGCATCCCCACCAGCGCGCGGATCATCCGCGTGCGCAGCTCTTCGATGTGGTCCCCGAACGACATCCGCGTCTCGGCGAACACGTCGTCGGGGTCGCCCCCCCCCAGCAATGCGGTGCGGGCGAGGCGGTCCTGCGGGGCGCCGAAGTCGTCGATGAGGGGCATGGCGGCGCCAGGGGACACGGGGCCGGGTGGGCAGTCTATCGTAGCGGCGCCGCCGGCGGGGCACAACTTCGGGCGCGAGTTTGCCGGCGGCGCGCGTTCGGAGTGCGGCCCGAGCGGCGGCGCGGCGGTTGCTCCCAGTTTGGCCGGCCGAACCCAGGCCCGGCACTCGATGCTAGGTCGAGTGGACGATTCCCCGCCCCCCCCTTCCGCCGGAGCGCGCGATGACCCGAGCCAGGACGCTCGCCCTGTTGGCCCTACTCGCGGCCGGGTGCCGGAACTACGACCGGCCGCGCGACGCGCGCCTCAAGCCCCGCCCCGACCTGCCCGACGCCGACGGCCGGCGGCTGCCGATCCCCGAGCAGGAGAAGCGCGGGCGCGACCGCTACGCCATCCCCGAGGACGACCTCCGCAGCGGCCCCAAGGCCTTCGTAGACCGGCCGAGTCCGACGGGGCGCTAGAAGAAGCGCGGAACGCGGAGTGCGGAATGGAAGCGGGGCGGGGCTTCCTTTATCTTACAATTCCGCGCCCCGAGTTCCGCAGGTGTCGTCATGTCGTTCGAGCAGTTCAGCTTCCCGCAGGTCGGGGCCGAACTCGGCCTGACTCTGGCCGACGCCGACCTATTCGGGGCGACCCCGCCGGCGGCACTGCGGGCCGGGTTCGCCGAGGCGGTCCTGGACGGCGCGAACCTGGCGAGCATGATCGGCAACGAGAAGGCGCGCTCGGAGTTCGTCATCGCGCCGGTCTTGTTCGAGTTGCGCCGGCTGCACCCCGGCGCGTTCGGGCTGTTCTCCGGCGTGGAACTGACCGCCGACGAGCCGCGCGGCCTCAACGGGGTGTGCGACTTCCTGCTGACACGCTCGCCGGGCCAGTACGTCGTCACTCACCCCATTCTCGCCATCATCGAAGCCGAGAACGAGAACCTGCGCGGCGGGTTGGGTCAGTGCATCGCGTCGATGGTCGCCGCGCAACTCCTCGGCGAGTCCGAGCCGACCATCTACGGCGCGGTCACCAGCGGCAGCTTGTGGAAGTTTCTGCGCCTCGACGGCCGAACCGCCACGCTCGACATAGTGAAGTACCACATCGACCAACTCGGCAAGTTGCTCGGCATCCTCGGCGCGATCGTCGCCGGGGTTTCGCAGCCTCGCCCGTCGTGAGAGGCGCGTGAGACTCCGCGCGTTTGTCCTCGCACACTTCTGGGGCGGCCAGCTAAGATGGGCTTGACGCGCCGCACGCCGGCCACGCGGGCAATTATGAAAACTGCCCGCACACGCCGGGAATTGAGTTGCGGTCGCCGGGCCGGGTCGCTACAGACTCGGGTCAGTCGGGGGGGTCCGACATCGCGCGGCGTGCGGCCGGTTCCGGGGGGAACCCGGCCGCACACTCCGGCCGCGCGATCTGCGGACCCGCCCGAGTTAAAGGCCGACACACGCCGGGGGGGACGACATGGCTCGCACTAGCTCCACAGGATCGCCGCGCCGAGACTCCGCCGCGCTCTCGGTTCTACGCCACTGGCTCCCGGCCGCGATGCTGGTCGCCGCGCCGGGCGCCGCGCTCGCCCAAGGCCCGGCCCCCGCGCCGCTGCCCGGCCAGACGGCGCCGGCGCCCGAGAAGCGCTACACCTACCAAATTAACGGCTTGGCCTGGAAGGACGTGTTCGCCTGGTTCCAGAAGGAAACGGGCCTGAACATCGCCACCGCCGACGGGCCGACCACCGGCACCGCGACGATCAACATCAAGAACAACACCCTGCCCGAAGTCATCGACCTGTTGAACGAGGTGCTCGGCCAGCGCAACTTCGTGATGGTGCGCGGCAAAGGCACGTTCGCGCTCTTCCCCGCCGATTTGCCGGTGCCGGCGGAGTACGTCAAGCAGATCGAGTTGAAAGACTTGCCGAAGTTCGGCGAGTCGGAGTACGTGCGCGTCGCGGTGCCGCTGAAGTCCCTCGACCCCGACACGACTCAGAAAGGAATCGCCAAGCTTAAGAGCAAGAACGGCGAAGTGGTAGTCATCGGCAAAGACCTGTACCTGTCTGACAAAGCTGCGTCGGTGCGGCAGATGGTCCGTACCGTCGAGTCGAGCCTCGGCGAGGAAGACAGCCTCAAGCACATCTGCAAGTACCAGCGCCCCCAAGATGTCGCCACGCAACTGCGCGACCTGCTGAAAGACGGCAACACCACCGTCGATGTCCCGGCCCAGCCGCAGATGCAGCCGGGGATGCCGGGCCAGCCGGGCATGCCGAACCAGCCGCAACCGCAGCCGACCCCCACTGGCCGCGCCAACGACGGCCGCTTCCGCACCGTGCAGGTCGGGGTGTTCGAGCAGACCAACACGATTTTCGTCACCGGCCCGGCGGACAAGATCGACGCGGCCAAGAAGCTCGTCGAGCAGATCGACGTGCCGAGCTACCCCAACCAGCCGGTGCGCCCGGCCGGGGGCCAGCCGACGCTCGTGACCTACGACGCGCCGGGCGGCACCGCGACCGCAACGGCCGACATCATTAACAAGCGCTACGGCGGCAAGGGCGGCGTCACACAGGCCACCCCGGTGGGCACCGACCGCATCAACGTCTTCGCCTTCCCGGCCGACCACTTCGACATCGCCGCGCTCCTGCAGCCCGGCACGGAAAGGAGGTTCACGGCGGAGTCCGAACTCATCGGCCTCTCCAACCTGAACCTCGCCGAAACCGCCAAGAAGCTCAGCGCCAGTCTGGGCAACACCAGCGCCGGCACCCCGTCGGGCTTCACCGCCGAGGCGACGACCGACGGCCCCACGCCGGGCATCTACCTCCGCGGCTCGCGGGCGCAGATCGCCGAGGCGAAGTCGATCATCAAGACGCTCGGCGGCGAGATCGAATCGACCTCCGGCGGCAGCGGCGGCACCAGCGTCGCCCCGGCGGGTAACTCGCGCTCGGTAGTGATCGACAAGGCCAACGCCACCATCGTCGCCGAGGGGCTGGCGAAGATTCTCAACCGCCTGCGGCCCAAGACGCCGGTGGAAGTGATCTCGCCGCAGTCGCTCACCCGCCCCGAGCCGAAGCCGAAGGACAAGGACGGCGACTCGAACATCTTCGACCCGTCGAAGGAAGCGCCCAAGCCGCCGAAGCGCTCCGACGCCGGCGGGACGAACCGCACGCAGTACATCGCCCAGCAGACCGGCGACAAGTCGGCCAAGCCGCTGACCATCACCGTCTCCGGCGACCGCATCATTCTGACGAGCGACGACCCCGAAACGCTCAAGCTCTCGCAGGAGCTACTTCGCGGCATCCTCAACGGCAGCGGCGAGGAGATTTACGAGGTCCGCCGGCTTAAGAACGTCAGCGCCGAGGAAGCCGCGAAGGTGCTGAGCGACGCGTTCAACGGCACGCAGACCAGCGCCGGCAACGCCCCGGACGCCGCGGCCGGCGGCGCGGGCGGTCGGCGCGGGGGCGGGGGCGGCTTCACCCCCTTCGCGCTCCTGGGCCTCGGCGGCGGGGCCGGCGCGTCGGTCGGCAGCCCGAGCGCCAACCGCATCCGCGTCGTGGCCGAGAAGACCAGCAACTCGCTGATCATCGTCAAGGCGAAGCCGGTCGATCTGCTCCTGATCGACAGTCTCTTAGCGCGGGCGATCGACTACGACGGCCCCCCCGAGGGCGGCGTGCCGAAGGCGCGCTACATCAAGCTCGAGTTCGCCAACGCCGACGACATCAAGACTACCGTCGATGAGGTGTACAAGAACCTCACCACCCGCACGCCGGCCGCGGGGCCGCAGCAGGGGTTCAACCCGTTCCAGCAGCAGCAGCCGGGGGCGCAGGGGCCGGCGCAGTTGTCGCTCTCGACCGACATCGCCAGCAACCAGCTCATCGTCTACAGCACCCAGAACATCTTCGAGGATGTCAAGGCGCTGGTGGAACAACTCGACGCGAGCACCGGCAAGGGTTCCAGCGTGGTGAAGGTGGTGTCGGTGCCGGGCCTCAGCCCCACCGAGGTGAAGACCGCCATCGACGCGATCCTGGGCAAGAAGGAGGCGGCGCCCGCGACCAACCAGTTCAGTCCGTTCGGCTTCGGTCGCTTCGGCGGGTTCGGCGGCGGGTTCGGCGGGAACAACCGGGGCGGGAACAACAACCGGGGCGGGAACAACCGGCGCTCCTCGCTCGACCCGTCGCCGCCGGGGCTGCCGGACTTCGGCCGGCCCGGCGAGTTGGCCCGAGGGCGCGATTTTTTTGAGCAAGGGGGAATGGATTCCCCTGACGCCGCCCAGGCCACCGGCCTGATCTTCGACCCCGAGACCCTGCCCAAGCCAATCGTGCCCCTCGCGGCGATCCGCTACGTCAACGTGGCGCCCGGTCAGAACTACGAAGATATCGACCTTCAGCAGGATGTCGCCGCGGTCTCGGCGCAGGGCAAACTGCCCTTCGGGCTTGCCGCCGGCCACGTCTCGGTCG
>CAXTPM010000076.1:5940-13058 GCA_964245865.1 uncultured Fimbriiglobus sp.
CCAATCGTCCCCCTCGCGGCGATCCGCTACGTCAACTTCGAGTTCCAGCCCCCGGCCCGGCCGGGGATCGACGAGCCGATCACGCAAGCCCCGGTGCCCAGCGGCGACGTGAACGTCGAGCCGATCGACAGCCTCGGCGTCGTCGTCTTGCGCGCCCGCACCCAGGGCGAAATCGACGCGATCCTCAAGCTCATCGAGACGCTCAAGAAGCAGTCCGTCAACACGCAGGTCGAACTGCGCACGATCAAGCTCGACTACATTGACGTGGTCGAACTCAACTCGGTGCTGACGACGTTCTTCCAGCGCTACAAGCTGGAGGAGGGGCGCATCCGCATCGGCGACCCGCCCGCGACCACGCAGACGTTCTTCCAAGGCTTGCAGACCGAGCCGGCGGCGACCAGCGGGCAGTTACTGCTGTTCCCGCTGCCGCGCCAGAACCAACTCCTGATCGCCGCGCCCAAGGGCAACATCGAAGCGCTGGTCGCCCAGATCAAGGCGTTCGACGTGCCGAACGCCAAGGGGCTTGAGCCGGTGCCGTACCGGCTCACCAAGGCCAGCGCGGTCAACGTGCAGCGCGTGCTGCAGAACTTCGTCACCACCCGCTTCGGCGCCGCGAGCGCTAGCCTCACGAAAATCATCGCCGACGCGCGCACCAACACGGTCTTGGTGCAGGCCGCGCCGGGCGACCAAGAGGAGATCGGCAAGCTGATCGCGGCGCTCGACACGCCCAACTCGAACGCGATCAACGAGGTGCGGGTCATCCGCCTGCGGAACGCCTTCGCCGGCGAGATCGCCCAGGTGATTAACCAGGCGCTCTCGGTGTCGATCGTCAACCCGAACACCAGCACCCAGCAGCAGGGGGCGGGGAACACGCTGCAGGGCGGCTTCGGCCAAGTCGCGTTCGGCGGCGGGGGCGGCGGGCAGCAGAACCAGCAGCAGGGCAACCAGCAGGGCCAACAACAGGGCCAGCAGCAGAACCAACAAGCCGGCGCGCTCGGGGCGCTCACCGGGCTGACCACCAAGACGACGACCCTGCGCTTCCTGGCCGCGAAGGGCGGGCTGCCGGTCGAGAGCGGCCAACTGGAAGATGTCCACATCGTGCCGGTGGAGCGCGTCAACGGATTGCTGGTGGCCGCGCCCGAGAAGACGCTCAAACTGCTCGAAACCTTGATCAACGAACTCGATGTGGTGGCCGCGGCGCAGTCGGCGGTGAACGTCTTCACGCTCCGCAAGGCCGACGCCACGGCGACCGCGAACCTGCTGGTGCAGCTCTTCACTGGGCGCCAGGTGCAAGGCGCCGGCGCAGGTGGGGCCGGCGGAGGGCTAGGCGGTGCCGGCGGCGCGGGCGGGGGCTTCGGCGGCGGACTCGGCGGCGCCGGCGGGGGCTTGGGCGGCGGGCAGATCGGCGGGGGACTCGGCGGTGCCGGCGGGCAGCAGAACGTCGTCCGGCCCATCCTCACCCTCACCGGCGAGCCGAGCGACGGCGCGAACCTGATCGACTTGCGCATCGCTCCGGACGCGCGGACGAACACCATCCTCGTGGCCGGGAGCCGCAACGACCTCGACACGATCAACGCGATCATCGCGCGGCTCGAAGACGCCGACGCCCCGGCAGTGGTGCCGCAGGTGATTAAGCTGCGCAATGCCGCCGCCGCCGACGTGGCGCTGGCAGTGACGACGTTCGTGAACACGCAGTTCAACCTGCTGAACACCGCCGTGCCGAGTACGGCGTTCACGCTGCAGCGGAACCTCGTGGTGGTCGCCGAGCCGGTGACGAACTCGCTGTTGATTAGCGCCACGCCGCAGCTCTCGACCCAGATCAACGAGTTCATCAGCCGCCTCGACGCCCCGCCGCCGCAGGTGTTCATTTCGGTGGTGATCGCCGAAGTGAATCTCAGTAAGCGCGAGGAGTTCGGGGTCGAGTTGGGCATCCAAAGCCCGATCCTGTTCACGCGCAGCTCGGTCGGCGGCACCCCCGGCACACCGGGCTTCAACTTCAACTCGACCGCCGCGCTACCCAACGCGACCTCGGCAATTCCGGGCCAGGTCGGGTTCCAGGGGCTGGGCAACCTCGGGGTGGGGCGACTGGGCGCGAACGGTGCGGGCGGGCTAGTCTTCAGCGCCGCGTCGGACTCGGTGAGCGTGCTCATCCGCGCCCTCGGCACTCAGAGTCGGCTCGACCTCTTGAGCCGGCCGTCGCTGACACTCACCGACAACCAGCAGGGGTTCTTCCAGGTCGGGCAGTCGTACCCCGTGCTATCGGGTTCGACCATCGCCACGGGAGGGCTGGCGCAGCAAAGCATCGAATACCGCGACATCGGGGTGGTGCTGCGAGTGGTACCCCGCATCAACGCCGCCGAGGGTCGGGTGCTCCTGCGGGTCGAACCGCAGGTGGCGACGGTGAACTCGGTTCCCGTGGCCCTCTCGGCCGGCATTAACGCGCCTTTGTTCGACGTGCAGACCTTGCAGACGACCGTGAGCGCCGGCGACGGCGAGACGATCATCCTGGGCGGGCTGATCCGCAACCAAGACCTCAAGAGTGAGAACAAAATCCCGGTGCTGGGCGACCTGCCCTACATCGGCGCGGCGTTCCGTTACCGCACTCAGGACCAGCAGCGCCGCGAGCTGATCTTCATCCTGACGCCGCACATCATCCGGGACGAACTCGACCACGCTCGCCTCACCGCCATCGAGGCGGCGAAGATGCACTGGAACGTGAACAACGTGCTCGCGGACCACACCTACGGCGCGGAAGTCCTGCGGCCGCGCCCCTTGGGAGCGGGGGCGGCGTGCGACCCGATCACCGGCGGGCCGGCGGGCTACCCGTATGTGCCGGCAGAGCTAACGCCCGGCCTCACCCCCGTGCCGTTGGCGCCAGGGATGCCGATTGCCCCGATGCCGGGGGCCGCGACGCCCGACGGGGCGATTCCCGGTAGTCCGATTTCCGAGACTGGCAAGCCGGTCACCCTGCCGCCCCAGGGCCAGCCGGGCGACTTCCCCTTGAGCAACAAGCGCGGCGTGCCGACGGTGTTCGGCGCCCCGCCGACCGGCACCACCATCCCGGCGGTGGGCACGACGCCCGCCCCCACAGCCCCCGCCACCCCGTCGTCCACGGAAGGACACAAGCCATGGTCGGTCCTCGGCAAGTAGATCGCGCCCCGAGCCGGTGGGCCGGCCCCGCGCTCCCTCCCCCCCTGAGGGGGAGGGCTAGGGTGGGGGGTGGCCCTGACGGGGCCGCAGAGGTCGCACCCGCTTCGACGCTCTCGAGCAGTGGCGAGCGCCCCCCCACCCTAGCCCTCCCCCTCGGAGGGGGGAGGGGACTGAAGTGCGGGGCGGCGACCGGGTTGGCGCTATTCGCCCTCGCCCTCACCGGGTGCGCCGCAGGCCAGAAGGTCCACTCGGCCTACGCCGACGCCCAGACGGCCACCCTGGGCGCGGTCGGCCTCGCCCCGAAGCCGGAGCCGGTCACGCAGGTGCTCTGCTTCTGGCAGCAGCGGCTCGGCACGCTGTCGAACCCCGCCGCCGACGGCGAGCAGGTCGCGGGCCTAGTCGGGCAGTTGTTCTTCGTCGGGCCGCGCAGCCCCAACGCCGAGGCGGCCGGGAGTGTGGACTTCTGGGTGACCGACCTCACCCCGCGCCCGGCCGGCGTCGAGGCCCGACCCAAGGAAGTGTTCCACTTCGACCGCGCGACCGTGGCGAAGCTCAAGACCAAGGACGACCGCTTCGGCGAGTGCCATGCGTTCTTCCTGCCCTGGCCCAAGGAGTGGGGCGCTTCGGTGACGCAGGTGAGCATCGTCGCGGCCTACTTCCCCGAAGACAAAGCGGGCGGGGTCGAGAAGATTCAGGCGCCCGAGACCAAGCTCACGCTCGACTTCGCCGCGCCGGGTACCCCCACCTGGACCAAGACCGGCGAGGGGGCCGCGCCGGGCGCCCCGCCGACGCTGCAGGGCGGCGGGGTGCGCGACCCGCGCAAGATTCTCGCCCAAATCCAGGCGCAGGGGTCGGCCCCGCCCCTGACTAGCCCCGTGGCCCCGGCCGGAGCGAGCCTACCCGCCGCGCCGCCCGTGCCCCCGGCGCCGCCACCGGTGACGGCGCCGCGACTGGCCCCGCAACTGCCGCCGACCGCGCCCTTGAGTCTGTCGCCGACCTCCTCGGTCGGGGCGTACCAGCCGGCGAGTGGCGAGCCGATCGCCCCGAAGAATACGGCCAACTCGCGCTACGCCACCGAGGGCGCGTGGGCCGGGCCGGCGCCGGCGGTGCGGCCGGAACTGGGGCCGAACGCGCCGGTGGTCGAGGGGCCGGCGAAGGCGATGATCCTGCCGGGACGGTGACGCCGCCAGTGGGCGGGTCGGGGGAAGGCCCGCCCGCCTACTCCCGCCCCTTGCCCCGCTTCGGCCGCGGGGCGGCGGGCTTCGGCGACGCAGCCCCGCCCGGCGCGGGCAGGTCGCCCTCGCTGAGCTTCAGTTGGGCGAGCACCTCGGCCCGCTCCTCGCCGCCGAGTTCGTCGGCGTCGGCGAGCGACTCGTTGCTGGCCCAGAGCACCACACGCGCCTCGCCGGACTTCGCGTCGGGGTCGGCCCCCGGCAGCCTGCCGCCGACCACGCACAGCGCCAGACCGCGCTCCACGAACCCCAGGACTTGGAACTTCACCGCCGTGGCGGAGGTCGATTCGGAGATGTCCAGCACCGGCTCGGGGTCGAACTCCTTGCGCAACCCCTCCGTAGTGGCGTAGGACTTCTTCACCACCGCGCGGAGCTTGCCCTCGGCAGAGCGGGCGACCTCGACCGCGTAGTGCTGGTCGCTCGCCACGTCGGTGATGAGGGCCGAGCCAGTGCCGTCGCCGTTGGCCCCGAACCCCGCCAGTCGAATGTACGGGCTGGTGTCCTCCTTCTCCGGCGGCGGGGCCGGCGGCGGGGGCGGGGGCGGCGGCGGGCCGTGGAACACGTCTTTGACGAGGGTAAGCGTGTACTCGCGCCCGGCGGTGGCGAGCACCGGCACCAACTGTTGGGGCGTCAGCCCCCGCGCCGGCTCGCTCGACTGCGCCAGCGCTTGCCACCCCGCCGCGCCACCGGCCGCGCCGAACGCCACCGGCACGCTGAGGAGGCTGCGCCGCGCTTCGGCGCCGTAGACGCTAATCGCCTCGGTGCTGAGCGTGACGGTCAGGTCCGGCCTGTCGGAAAGCCGGGCGTTCGACCCCGATGCCCTCGCGGCGTTCGCGGACTCGTCGCGCGTCAGCCGGAACTTGGTGAGCCGGTGCAAGAGGTTCAGTTTGTAGTAGCGGTTCAGGAACTCGATCACCTGCGCGAGTTCGACCTTCTGGAGCGTGATGTCGTACCCGACCGCGGTGTAGGCGTAGCGCTTCGGCGGCGCCGGGCCTTCGGCGTTCTCCGGCGCGGGGAGCACGGGGGCGCTGGTGGCGTCCACGTTGCGCGGCTTGATCGTCACCGCCCCGCCGGGAATCTTCGCCTCGCGGATGATCTGCGCCAGCTTGGCGAGGTACTCCTGCTGCGCGAGGTCGATGTCGAGCGGCAGGCTGCGTTGCGCGGCGACCTTGAGCTTGGGCAGTTCCTTCGATAACACCAGGAGGTCGTCGGCCTTCTCGGCGTTCTGCCGGCGCAGAGTTTCGAGCCTGTCCGACTTCTCCCCGAGCGGGCCGAAGTAGAAAACGTACCCGACTCCGCCGAGCACGGCGGCGGCGATGAAGGCGATCAAGAGGCCGGCGGTCAGGCGCTCGCGGCTAGTCACGCGGCAACTCCGTGGGCGGGATGTAGGAGCCGGGCGGGGCGCCCAGCGATTCGGCCGTGGGCGCCGCGGCCGTGGCGGACGGGGCCGGCTCGTCCGCCACGCCGAACAGGTCGTCGGTGGGCGCCGCCCTGCGGTTGGGCGGCGTGCCGGTCAGGCGGCGGGCGTACTCGGCCGGCGGGCGGTAGCGGTACTCGGCGCTCATGCGGTAGAGCTTGCCGCCCTTCTCGCCGCCGTCCTGCGGGTTCTCCGCGACCGACCTCGCCACGTAGGGGTCGTTGTCGGTCTTGAAACTGTCGAGGAGGCGCTGGGCGCCCGCCGCGTCGTTCGACCGGAAGCCCAGGCGCAGGGTCGCCACGCTCGGCCGATCCGCGAGCTTGACCTTTTTCGCCACCACCCCCGCCACCGCCGAGGGGGTCGCGGCGGTCGCGCTCGCCACCGACTGCCGCGCCTTCTCCGGCGGCTTCACCGCCACGTCGTACTCGGCCACCGTGAGCTTCGAGACATCCGGCACGCGCGAGCAGAGGTCGTACAGGTCGTCGAGCACGTTCACGTCGCGCTCCTCGAACTGCGTAATCGCCCCGAGCCGCGCCGCGTCGAACGACAGCGCCCCGAGTTGCTCCTTGAGGCGGACCTCTTCGAGCCGCGCCGCGTCGAGTTCCTCGTCGAGCGAGTCCAGGTGCCGGTACCCCAGCCCGCCGGCGACCAGGACGACGAGCGCCGCGACCAAGCCCCCGAGAACCATGCGCGCCCGCGCCGGCGTCGGGTCGGACTTCGGCTGCCGGGGCTGCGTGAAGTTGATCGGCAGCACCGGCGAGGTAGCCTTGAGCGCCAGTAGGCCCAGCGGCCCGGCGAAGTGCCCCCGCTGCAGACTCGGCACCAGATCAGCCTGCGCGCCGCGCCCGGCGAGCGGGTCGAAGCTGCGCACCGGCACCGGCAACAGCGGCGCGAGTTGCCCGGCCAGCCCCGCGTCGAGCGACTCGCACACCACGAGTTGCCCCACCGCGCCGACGCCGGCCTGGCCCCCCGCGACCGTGAGGTTCCGCTTCAACTCCGAGGCGAGTGCGGCCGGGTTCGCCACCGCCCCGGCCGAGACCGCGCGGCTGAACAGTACAGTCCCGGAGCGAGCGACCGTGAACCCGCCCCCCTCGGGACCGCTGAGCGCCAAGACCCCCACCGCGCCCGCCTCGCCGGCGCCCAGGAACCCGCCGACCGCCTCGGCCACCGCGAACGGGCGCGGCGTGAGTGCCGAGAGCCGCAGCCCGGCGGCTTCCGCGAACGCCTGGTACTGGGCGGCGACTTGTTTGCGGAGGAAGTAAACCTGCGCCCGCTTCTCGCCCCCCCCCTCCGCAGCGGCCGCGGCCGAGTCGGCGCCG
>CAXTPM010000076.1:13068-13788 GCA_964245865.1 uncultured Fimbriiglobus sp.
GAGCGGGCAGTAGTCCATCAGCACGTCGTCGGCCGCGTCGGCGAGGTCGCGCACCGCCTGGAAGCGCACCACCGCCGGCTCGTCCTCGGGCGCCGAGGCCGGGAAGCGCACGTCCTTGACGATGACCTGCTGCCGGCCGAGCACCGCCAGCAGCGGCGCGGACTTGATCTTCTCGGCCCTGAGCGCGTCGCGCAGGCGCACGGCCAGCGCGGCGTCGAGCGCGAAGGCGTCGGGCGCGGCCGGGTCGGGAGCCAGCACGAACGCCTCGTCGAGCGAGACCTTGCCGCGCTCGATGGTGGCGAGCGCCACGGCGAGGCCGGAGCGGTCGAAATCAATTGCCAGGTAGCGTGCCAAGGTGTCGCGCCCCGTAGATTCTCAGGTGGTGCCGGTATTCTAGCGGGCCAGCTCGAAGCCGCGGCCCAAGTCGGTGACATCGCGCACGTACAACAGCCTCGGGTGCCCGGCGTTGGTGTCGATCACCGCTTCCATGCGCGCGACCGGCCCGCCCCTGGCGAAGTACCCCACCGAGTGCACGCGGTAGACCATCGACGCCCCGCCGACATACGGCACCACCGCCGCGTAGCGCTCCTTGAGGATCGGCTGGAGCCACGCGCCAGTGAGCGCCGACTGGTCGTCACTGGTGAGCGAGGCCCGCGCGGAGAGCATCGCGCTCACGTCGGCATCAGTTACGCCCGGCAGCCCGGCCAGCACCTCCTTGGG
>CAXTPM010000077.1:0-5409 GCA_964245865.1 uncultured Fimbriiglobus sp.
CGCTCTCGCAGGACGTGGCCGACGAGGCGATGCGCGGCACGCAGGTGAGCGCGACCTTCACCGTCAAAAAGATTCAGCACACTCAGCAGGCCGAACTGACGCCGGAGTTGCTCGAAAACTTCGATGTCCGCAACGCCGAGCAGTTCCGCGAACTGGTGCGCAAGCGACTGGACCGCTACCTCGAGTACAGCCAGCGCCAGTCGGCGCGCGGCCAGATCATGACCCTGCTGGCCAAGGACGCCAAGTTCGACCTGCCGCGCGACCTGCTGCTGCGCCAGTCCCGCAAAACCTTGCAGCGCCGCGTGATGGAGATGCGCAGTGCCGGGATGAGCGACGAGCAGATCATGGGGCGACAGCGCGTGCTCGAACAAGACGTGGTCCGCAGCACCGCCGAGTCGCTCAAAGAGCACTTCGTGCTCCAGAAGATTGCGGAGCTTGAGAAGCTCGAAATCGAAGACGCGGATATCGATGACGAGGTGGACCGCATCGCGGACCAGTCGAACGAAAGCCCGCGTAAAGTCCGCGCCCGCCTCGAACGCGACGAACTCATGGAAGCGCTCGCCACCGAGTTGCTGGAGCGCAAGGCGCTCGACCTCGTGCTCTCGACGGCCGAGTACGAGGAAGTGCAGCAGAACCCGCTCGCCCAAGACGACGGCGACGTGGCCACCGTCGAGGCGACGGCGAGCGGCGAAGCGCCAGCGCTACCGGGCGAGGGCGGGAACGAGAAGTAGGGCTAGGCGTTGGCGTAGTCGCCGAGCGGGGGGCTGACGCCCCCCGCTCGGCGACTACGCCCCCTGCTCCGCCAGCACGCGGTGGACGAACTGCACCGCGATCGACCCCTCGCCGACTGCCGAGGCCACGCGCTTGACGCTGTCGGCGCGCACGTCGCCCACGGCGAACACCCCCGGCAGGTTCGTCTCCAGGATGTGCGGCGCCCGGTCGAGGGGCCACTTGCGCGCCGCCTGCACCGCCGCGCCGACGCAAACGAACCCCTTTTCGTCCAGCATGAGGCAGTCGCGCAGCCACTCGGAGTTCGGTTCGGCGCCGACCATCAGGAACACGTGCCGGATCGGCCGCTCTTCGGTCTGGCCGGTGGCGTGGTCTTTCCAGGTGACTTGCTCCAGATGCTTGTCGCCGGCCAGGCCGACGACTTCGGTGCGCGTGCGCAGGGTGATGTTGGCCGCGGCCTCGATGCGCCCCACCAGGCAGTCCGACATGCTGTCGGCAAGCCGCTCGCCGCGCACCAAAATGTGGACGTGCGAGACGGTGCGGCTGAGGTGGACCGCCGCCTGCCCGGCCGAGTTGCCGCCGCCGACGATGACGACCTCCTCGCCGGTGCAGAGTTTCGTTTCGATCGGCGTCGCGGCGTAATGCACCCCGACTCCCTCGAAGGTTTTGCACTCGGGCAAGTTGACACCGCGGTAGCGCGCGCCGCTGGCGACCACCACGGTGCGGGCGCTCACAACTTCGCCGCCGTCGAGTTGGATGCGGTAGGGGTGCGACGAGCAGTCCAGCCCGATTGCCTTGCGGGGGAGCGCGATCTTGGCGCCGAACTTCTGGGCCTGCACTTGCGCCCGGCCCGCGAGTTCCTGGCCCGAGACGCCCATCGGGAAGCCGAGGTAGTTCTCGATTTTGGAACTCGTCCCGGCCTGTCCGCCGGGGGCTTCGCCCTCGAGTACCACCGTGCAAAGCCCCTCCGACGCGGCGTACACTGCGGCCGCGAGGCCCGCCGGGCCGGCGCCGACGACCGCCACGTCGTACACCGCGCCGGAGTCAAGGTCTTCGGCGATCCCGAGGTACCTCGCCAACTCGACGTTCGACGGGCACTTCAGGGGCGATCCGACGGGGCAGTCGTCCGGCGTTAGGGCGAAGCCCTCCAGGATAGCCAGCCCGTCGCCGGCGCTCGCGGGTTCGGCGTCGAAGGCGCGCACGGGGTAGCCGTTGCGGCGCAGGAAGCGCTCGATGCGCACCCCGTCGCCGGAGTGCGCGGCGCCAATGAGCGTCACCGAGGCTTGTTCGTGCTGGACGAGGCCGATGCGGCGCAGGATGAACGCGCGCATCATCACGTCGCCAATGTCCGGCTCGGCGAGCAGCAGTTTGCGGAAGTCGGCCCGGCCGACGCGGATCACCTCGCCGCCCTCGCCCATGCGGCCCGAGACGAGAGTCATGCGATCGCTAAACAGGTCCAACTCGCCGGCGAACTGGCTCGCGGCGTGCGTCGTCACCACCTCCGGCCCGCCGCCGTCGCGCTCGTGCGAGTGGTCGAGGATTTCGATACAGCCCGAGACGACCACGAAGAAGTCAACGGTACGCTCGCCGCGCGTGAACAGTGGTGCCCCCCTTTGCCAAGCGCTCGACCTTGCCGAAGCGCTTGACCTGCTCGGCACTGAGTTTGGGGAAGATTTCTCGTTCGCGCAGATAGGGGTCGGCGTACTCGAGGATCGACTCGTCGAGGGGCATCGTGGGCGGCATGGCGGGAACCTGCGGGCGACGGGGCGTGCTCAGCCCCGCCCCGCCGGCGCGAACTTCGCCCACAACTTCTCGAACTCCCCGGCGAACGCGCGCACCAGGCCCGCTTCGCCGGTGTCGATGATGTTTTCCTCGTTCGAGTCGGCCGCGCTGCGCGTCCAGTTGTAGCTGCCGTTGACTAGCCGGATACGGTCGAAGATCGCAAACTTGTGGTGCATGTGGAACGGCGAGCGGTCGATGCGGACCTCGATCCCGGCCTCGCGGAAGCGGGGGATGTCGGAACCCAGGTCGCCGGCCTTCTCGTCGTCGGAGATCACGCGGATGGCCACGCCGCGCCGGCGCGCGTCGAGTATCGCCCGGCTAATGCGGTCGTCGGTGATGGTGAACACGCACACATCGACGATAGACCGGGCCGCGAGGAAGCGGTTGACGATGTGGCCTAGGCAGTCGGGGCCGGGGCTAAAAAACGCGTAGCTGGCGGGGTCGCTCATACTGGTCATCATGCGAACCCCGCCGGGTTCGGCAAGCGTTACTGGTCGCGCCCCAGCGCCCACCCGGCCATCGCTTCGAGCATCGAGCGGGCTTCCGACGGCGGCACGACTTGCAGTGCTTCGAGCGCCTCGCGCACGAAGCCCTCGGCCCGGCGGCGCGAGCGCTCGAAACTGCCGGCCGACTCCAGCACCGATCGCACCCGCACGGCGTTCTCGGCCGAGGGGTGGCGCAGCATCTCCCGCAGCCGCTCGGCGTCGCGCGGCGGCAGAGTTTCGAGCGCGTCGATCACCGGCAGCGTGAGTTTCTGCTGCGCGAGGTCGGTGCCGAGGGTCTTGCCGACGCGGCCCTCGTGGCCGACGAAGTCGAGCAAGTCGTCCGCGACCTGGAACGCCATGCCGAGGCACTGGCCGTAGTGGGCGAGCGCGGCCGCGACGGGTTCGGTCGCCCCGGCGTAGAGCGCCCCGAGCCGGCACGACACTTCGGTTAGCGCAGCCGTCTTGCCGTCGAGAATGGCGAAGTATGTCGCTTCAGTCAGGTGCAGGTTGCCGCGCTCGCTCACTTGCCGGAGTTCGCCGGCGCAGACGCGGTTGGTCGCCTCGCCGATCAGCCGGCACGCGCGGGCGTCGACACTGCTGGTCAGGTGGAAGGCGTGCGTGAACAGCAGGTCGCCGAACAGGATGCTCGCCTTGTTGCCCCACTCGGCGTTCACGGTGCGCACGTGCCGCCGCGTCTCGGCCTCGTCCAGCACGTCGTCGTGCACGAGTGTGGCGGTGTGGATCATCTCGACCGCGGCCGCGAGGGTGGGGTGCGCGTCGCTCACTTTGCCGCAGGCCCGCGCCGCGAAGAACACCAGCGCCGGGCGCAAGCGCTTGCCGCGGTAGTGCTTGAGGTGATCGACCAGCGTGCCGATGGGGGTGTCGTACCGGGCCAGAGCGTCGGCGAATACGGCCTCGGCGCGGGCCAAGTCGGTGGCGATGAGACCCCAGCCGGCCTGGACCGAAGTCGCCGGGGCCGGGCGGGTCGGGACGAAGCCGGGCGCGAGGCCGGGGACGGGCGGGGAAGTCAGCAGCATCGAATCGCCCTCACGAGGCGGGTTGGTCACGACTCGCCCGCAGGTTCCGCGTCGCGGGAGTAGTCCCCCGACCGGCCCCCGGACTTGGCCTCCAGGCGAATGGCCGAAAGGGTCATCCCCTTGTCGAGCGCCTTGGCCATGTCGTAAACCGTCAGGCCCGCGACACTAACCGCGACGAGTGCTTCCATCTCAACACCCGTCCGCCCGATTACCCGCGCGGTCGCCCCGATGCGCAACTCGGTCTCGGAAATTGCCCGGAACTCGACCTCGACCGACGTGAGCGGCAGCCCGTGGCACAGCGGGATCAACTCCGAGGTTTTCTTGGCCGCGAGGATGCCGGCGATGCGCGCCACGCCCAGCACGTCCCCCTTCCCGACTTGGCCGGCGAGTATGCGTGCGAGGGTGTCGGGGAGCATCGTGACCACACCGGAAGCGGTGGCGCTGCGCGCGGTTTCGGGCTTGCCGCCGACCTCGACCATGCGCGCGGCGCCGGCGGGGTCGAAGTGGCTGAACTCGGGGGGGGGCATGGCGTCTTTCCAGTTCCCTCCCCCCTCTGAGGGGGAGGACTAGGGTGGGGGACTCGCCGATGCCGAGCGAGCCGGACCTGCTTCCACGCCTCTTGTTCTCGGCCAGTCCCCCCCACCCTAGCCCTCCCCCTCAGAGGGGGGAGGGAACAGGAGCGCGACGGCCGCTCACTTCTCCGGCCGGAACCGCAGCCGCGCCGCCGGGGGCGGCAACTCGTTGTCGGGGCTGGCGTTCGGCACGGCCGGACTCGGCACCGCGACCGGGGGTGGGACCGGCAGCACGTTCGGCGCCGGCCCCACTATTGCTGGTGGGAACGGCCCCGACGGCACCTGCGGCGCGGCCATCGGCTTGACTGTCACTTCCTTGTCCGCCTCGTACTCGTCGCCGTCGAGCACCCGCACCCGGACGAGTACTCGCACCCGGTTTGTGCGCGGTGGCGTCTCCCACTGGAGCGGCACGAAGTAGCCGCTCGACAGTAGCCCGGATTTCCAACTGCGGCGCAGTTGGTCCGGCGAAACGTCCCACTGGCCGATGGGTGTCTTGACCCCCGTTGGGCCGACCTCGTAGATGCGCACCGCCGCCTCGGCGGTAATTTTGACCGTGCTGCCGTCCTCGTCGCGCGGAGCAATCACCACCTGGAAGCGCTCGTCCCCCGGCAGGCCGTCCTCATCGACCCCGCCAGTGCCGTTGCCGATGGTGATGTCGCGCAGCGGCACCGCCCCACCGGTGGAACTGCGGCGCGGCAGGTCCGGTGGGCAGTCACTAAATCCTGGGGGGGAACCGGGGCGATACTGGAGGCCGAGCTTGGCGAGTTCGGCGGCCGCTTTGCGCTCATGGTCCGAGGGGCCGGT